>CAZMIS010000326.1:0-5175 GCA_964566325.1 uncultured Anaerolineales bacterium | reverse complement strand
GGTCGCGCGCTACTCGCCGGCGAAGGTCGCTGCCACGGTCATGTTCCACTTCAGCCGGCTGTCGTCCTCGTTCGGCCGGACCACGATCGTGTAGCTGACGTCGCCCTTCTTGCTCTCTCCCACATCGCCGATGCGCTCGACGACGCCCGTCAACGCCACATCGGGCAGTGCATCCACGGCAAGCCGGACACTGTCGCCGACCTGAACCCTGGCGACGTCCAGCTCCGTCAGGTCGGTCGTCTCGACCCGCCAGGCGCTGAGGTCGGCTACCACTGCCAGGGGCGTTGCCGGCGTCACCGATTCGCCCACCTGCACCCGCAGTTCTGCGATCACGCCTGCGAACGGCGCCCGCACCTCGGTCTGGCTCAGGAGGGCACGCGCCTGGACGAGCGCGGCCTGGGCCGAGGCGACGTCGGCCTTCGCGGCAGCAATCGACTCCGGCCGGGCGCCGGCCCGCACGAGGGCCAGCTGGCTCTCGGCTCGGCGCACCTCGGCATCAGCGACCGCGAGATCCGCGGGTCGGGCGGCGGCCTTGATGGCGGCGAGCTGCGCCTGCGCTTGCGAGAGCCGTGCGCGGGCGCCGTCGATGTCGGAGCGGCTGGCGCCGCGCTCGAGGTCAGCCAGGCGAGCACGAGCGGCCTCGAAGGCATTGGTGGCCTGCTGCAGGGCCAGGCCCTCACGGGAGGCGCCCACATCAGGGTTGCCGCTGACACGGTCGTAAGCCGCCTGTGCCTGGGCCACAGCCGCTTCTGCGTTGGCTGCTTCTGCTCGTGCTGCGGCCAACGCACCCGGGGTAGCGCCTTCGAGAAGGCGGCTGAGACTGGCCTGTGCGGCGGCCACCGCGGCCTCACCGCCGGCGACATCCTCTGCCCGTGCGCCCTGTGCTGCGCGGGCCAATTGTGCCTGTGCTGCGGTCAGTGCGGCCTCGGCCACCGCGATCTCCTCGGCCCGGGGTCCGGCCTGCAATTCAGCCAGCCGCGCCTCGGCACGCTCCAGGGCAGCCAGCGCCTGGGCCACTGCCGCAGCCTCACGGGCGCCTTCCAGGCGCAGGATCACGGCACCCGCCTCGACCTGGTCCCCTTCATTGACCAGCAGTTCGGCGACGAGCCCTGAGGCCTGGCTGCTCAGCGCAGCGAACCGGAGGGGCACGATCGCCCCTTCTGCGACGACGCCGGACGCAGCCGGGGACCGCACGGCCACGGGTGCAGCCTCGGCCGCAGCTTCCGTCTGTTGCGATACAAAGACAACCGCACCTGCGACAATGACGAGCAGGGCGAAAATTCCGGCAATCAGTAGCTTCTTCATCTTCTTCATCTCCTTAGCGATACAGGGTGTCAAGCATGGGTACGTTGAACGTGTTTGGCAGGGTGACGGCGACGGGCGCTTCATCCACACCTGCGTTGGACAAGGCCAGAATCTCAGACCGGTCGGTGATCTCGCGCGCGAGCTTGCCGTCGCGCATCTGGAGCACCCGGTCGACGTATTGGACCATGCGCAGATCATGCGTCACCATGACGCCCGCGCGATTCTGCTCCCGAATCATGGTCGAGAACGTCTCGACGACTTGGAAGGCCCGCTCTGTATCGAGGCTGGCCGTCGGTTCATCCGCGAGGACCACGGCCGGTTCGTGGATCAGCGCCCGGGCAATGGCGACCCGCTGTTGTTGGCCGCCCGACAGCTGCCGCGGCAGGTTATTCAGCCTGTCTTCCAGCCCCAGCCGGACCAGCAGATCCCGGGCACGGGCCTTGCCGTGCTTGTCGAGGCGGCCATTCAGCCGCAGCATCAGCTCAACGTTCTCCAGTGCGGTCAGGTAGGGAACCAGGTTGTTGGCCTGGAAGGTGAATCCGATCTTCTCCCGGCGGAAGGCGGTGCGCGGACCATCCTTCATCCGGCTCAGATTCGCGTCCGCGATCAGGATATCGCCATCGGTGGGCCGCAGCAGGCCGGCCAGCATCGCCAGCAGCGTCGTCTTGCCTGAGCCGCTCGGTCCCACGAGGGCGACGAATTCGCCGGATCGCACGCTCACTGACACGCCGTCGACTGCACGCGTGACGCCTGCACCCATGCCGTAAGTCTTGATTACGTTTCGAGTCTCAAGAGCAATCTGCATTTCGTTTCTCCAATTCGATACGCCAGCCTGCGGCTGTATTCCGGTGGTCTGCATCACTGCGCAAGCCCCAGGGCGGTCAGCGGCTCGACCTTCAGCGAGTAGCGCACCGACACCAGGCCGCCGACAGGTCCGATCAGGAGCAGCGAGCCGACGGCGGTCGCCACCGCGGCCGGCGAGAAGACGATCGGCACCTGGGGCGGAAAGCCCAGGGAAAGCGCCAGCGACGCGGCCGCGCCGAGGGCCACACCGATGACCGTCACCGCGCTGATCTGAAGGATGCTGGCCGTGCCGATCACGGCGTTGGGTGCACCGATGGCCTTGAGCATCCCGATCTGGGCGACCTTCTGAAGGGTCAGGATCTGGAAGAAGCCGCCGATGACCAGGATGCCGATCAGCAGGGCGAAGTAGCGCTGCGTGTCCAGGGTGCTCTGTTGCGCCGAGTAGCCCGGCGTCGCCTTATACGCGGTGACCGTGTCGACCGCCTCGACGTTGCGAACCTGCGCTTCCAGCCGCTGCGCGACCGAGTCCCGGTCAGCGCCGGCCTCGATCTGGACGGCGACGATGTTCGCCACCAGCTCCGCACCCGGGGTTCCGCCGACCACCGGCTGAGGCCGCAGCTCGTCCCACGTGCGGAACGGCACGATGATGGATGGCTGGAGCGAATATTGGCGGCCGTCGCTGATCCCGACCACGCGCAGCGAGTAGAACTGCTCGCGAGTGTCCTGGATCGACCTGATCGTGAGCGTGTCGCCAACGGTCAGCCCGGTGCGCAGCGCCACGTTACGATCGAGCACGGCCTCGCGTGCCTGTCGACTGCCGAGCTGGCGACCCTGGAGCGCGGGCGGCTCGCCGGGCTGGCCGGGTTCGACGCCGATCAGCGCCACGTTCAGCGGGTCAGCGCCGGTCTTCAGCGGACTGACCAGGGCGACGCTGGCGGCACCGATCGGCCCCACCGCCTCGACGCCGTCCACACGGCGAATCTCGTTCAGGCCGGAAACACCGATCCGCGATGCCGCGGCAGAAAGGTCGACCTTGGCCTGGTACACGACCAGGTCAGCGTCGAGCTTCTCGATGTATTGGCGGTTGCCCGACCCGAGACCCTCCGCCAGCGCGGCCACAAAGAGCACGAGCATGGTGATCAACGCAATGACCAAACTGAAGAGCAGGAACCGGCCCCGGTTCCGCCAGAGTTCCTTAGCGGCGAGATAGATCGCCATGTATTCCTCCACACGATGCTTGTCTATACAAACCTTAGATATTTATATCATGTTTGTCTAGACTTGTCAAGTACCAATTTCGCGCTGTTTTTTCGGCATGCGGAGGAAGCAGCCTGGCGAGCCCGGCTCATCGTTTGGCAGCTGTGGCTTTGCGGATTCCCATGGCGGCGCAGGGGTTCAGGATGATCGGGAACGAGGGGGAGGGTGACGCCCGGCGCGGCGCCAGCCGAGGGACGCTGCTCGCCCGTTCGTTTGTGAAGACGGTGGGTGACCGGGCGGGTACGGTGGCCTACAGCGCGTCCAGGGCCTCTTCCCAGGGGCTGCGCTGCCGCTCGCACACGGCCGCGCAGTGCGCCAGGAACGACGTTGCGCCCCACTTCTCCTTGAAGCGGCTCACGCCGGGGTTGATGCCCAGCCCAAGATTGACATAACGTTTCCCGTCTGCCCGCGCGGTGGCGATCAGCTCAGCGAGGAGCAGGTCGGAAGCGCCGGGCACGTAGCGCTCTTTGCTGCGGAAGTTGAAGAGAGAGAACGCGTACTCGCTCTCGGAAAGCGCAACGACGTCGAACGCAACCAGGCGCCCGCCTGCGTCGCGCGCCTCCAGGATGGCGGGCCGGCCCACATCGGGGGCGCCCGTGGCCGCGAGGAAGCGCCGGCGCACGGCCCCCATCATGCTCTGTCCGGCGTAGCGCTCCAGCTGCTCGAAGATGACGCGGCTATCGTCGGATAGCGGGGTATTGGCCAGAAACTCGTCCACCAGGCTCCGGTGTTCGCGCCCCATGGAGGCGGCGGTCCCCACCACCAGCTCGCTCGCCGCCCGGCGGAGAAGGCTGCGCAGCTTCTTCCCCGGGCGCACCGCATGGACGCCGAGGCGGTAGTAGGCGTCGGGCCGGGAGTATACGCAACCTGGCAGACCCGCGAGCGGTCCATCGGGCAGGACGCCGGGCACGATGAGCGAGGTGAGGCGCGGGCGGAAACGTTGCTGCACAACATCGAGCGCAGCTAACCACGCTGCGTCGTCGTGGGGCGCGCTGAGCGGATAGCCGACGAAGATGAGCCGCTCGCCGTTGCGATAGACGACGAAGTCATGGACCAGGTGGGGCTGGCTGCCGGTGATGGCCGCCACGTACGCGGTCAGGTGTTCGGGGACGTAGGCATGCGCCGCAATGAAGCGCTGCTCGGCCGCGGTGATCATGCCGTCACCTGCTCCACGGCGTAGCCTGCCTCGCGGAACAGGTGCGTGACACCCGGAACGTGCGGGAAGCCGACGAAGGCAACCGCGTCCCCGGCATCGAACACGGGTTGCATAACCTCGAACATGCGCTGATCGCGCACGCCGATCACGATGGGACCGCGCGTCACGAACCTGGAGGACAGCGCGATGATGCCCTCCAGGTCGCCGTCCATGAACAGGCGCACGTAATCCCGTGCATAGTTGTCCCAGCCCTCTGCGTCATCCAGCTGGCGAACGATGCGCTCGACCGGGATGGCGTCGAGCACTGCTAACTGCTCCTCCAGTGACTCCATGGCAATGACCCGTTTGCGCAGCTTGACCGCGATGTCGTAACCCTCCGCGTCCATCGAGTGAGGCCAGTCGAGGCACGCGGCCCAGATAGAGAAGAACGCGGCCCACGGCCGCACGCCCGACGTGTAGGTCTCGAAGTAGATCGGGTTGGACGGCGGGATCAGCCAGGTCTCGCCGCGCTGGTCCGCGCGGCGGCGCAGGGCCTTCTCGATGCGCCAGATGGCCCCCTGCGACAGGCGCGACGGAAGGTCATTGGTCCCGGACCGGCCATACTCCGCGATGCGCTCCGAGCTGGCCGCGTCCAGCGGGCCCTCGGTCAGGAC
>CAZMIS010000325.1:0-5193 GCA_964566325.1 uncultured Anaerolineales bacterium | reverse complement strand
GCTACGTCAACTGGAGAACACAACCCCGGCGATAACTCAGCCGAGGTGTACTAGCGCGTGCGCACCGGCACACGGAGGATGGGTTGAACACAGACGACAAGACCCTGCGGGCTGAACCAGTCAGTGGGGGTCAGAAAATCGCCCGGACGGTACAGGCGGCCACGCGCATCCTGTTGGGCGCGTTCCTGATCTTTGCCGGGACCAGCCATCTTACGGTGGCGCGGGCCGAGTTCCTGGCCCAGGTGCCGACCTGGCTGCCCGTGAACGGCGACCTGGTCGTCGTGCTGTCCGGGATCGCCGAGATTACGCTGGGGCTGGCCCTGGTCTTCCTGGTCAAGCAGCGCGTCCTGGTCGGCCTGGCAGTCGCCGCGTTCTTCGTACTGATCTTCCCGGGCAACATCTCGCAGTACGTGAACCGGATCGACGCCTTCGGGCTCAACACCGATCAGGCCCGTTTCATACGCCTGTTCTTCCAACCGGTGCTGGTGGCCTGGGCGCTGTGGGCCACCGGCGCCTGGCGGGCGTTACGCGCGAAAAGAGCGCAGTCCACATAGGACGCGACCACCCACACATCGAGTAGGATGAAAATACCACGTGTATCACTGAACCAAAACGCACCCGACTTTACCCTGGCCGACTATCTCGGCAAGGAAGCGCTACCATTCATCGGCCTGCCCGACCCGGCGGCCAGCGTGCTTAACCTCTACGGGCAGGAAGTGAACCTGTTCAAGCTGGGGCGCATGCCCGCCCAGGTGCTGATCGACAAGGCCGGGGTGGCGCGCTACGTCCACTAAAGAAGGCTATACTGTGACTGCGACAAGGGCAACCGAGCCCGAGATCGAAGAGGCGCTTGCTGAGCTGCGTCCCTGGTCCATTGTCGATGGCAAGCTTCATCGCGAATACAGGTTTGGGAGCTTCGTCCAGGCGTTTGGCTTTATGGCGCAGGTAGCCCTGCAGGCCGAGCGCGCTGCCCACCACCCGGAGTGGTGCAATGTGTACAACCGGGTTGTGGTCGATCTGACGACCCATGAGGCCGGAGGCATCACCCGGAAAGATCTGGACCTGGCCCGCGAGATCGAGCGAATCGCGGGACGCATGTGAGCGTTCTGTCGCGTGCGCGCTTTCCCCTGCTGCCGGGTCGGATCGTCGCGGCAGGCTGGTGGTCGGCGCCAGAGAAACAAATGGGGAATGATGAACGACAGCCGGCCGGGCGCGGTCCTGTTCCGGCGGGGGGGCAATACGAATGGAACTGTGCGGAAAAGCAGCCATTGTCACCGGCGGCGCGGTACGCCTGGGTAAGGCCCTGGCGCTCGCCCTGGGCGAAGAGGGGGTGCGGGTGGGCGTCCATTACGGTTCGTCCGCCGGCCCTGCCGAAGCAGTCGTCGGGCAGATCAAGGACATGGGCAGCGATGCCGTGGCCATCCAGGCTGATCTCAGCCAACCGGCTGAGGTCAGTTCCATCGTCGAGCGTGCGGCCGCCCACTTTGGCCAGGTGGACTTCCTGGTGAACAGCGCCGCGATCTTTGAGCCCGGGAACTGGGACGATACCACCGAGGCCAACTGGGATCGGCACTTTGCCATCAACCTCAAGTCGCCTTTCTTCCTGAGCCAGGCCTTTGCCGCGCAGGTGGGGCTGGGACGACCCGGGCATATCGTCAACATCGCCGACTGGCGCGGCGCCCGCCCCGGCGCCGATCACGTAGCGTACACCCTGACCAAGGCCGCGATCATCGCCATGACCAGGAGCCTGGCTCTCGCCTTGGCGCCGAACATCCAGGTGAACGCCATCGCCCCGGGGCTGATCCTGCCCCCGCCGGGCCAGGACCAGGCCGACCTCGAGCGCAAGGCAAGCCAGGTTCCCGCGCGGCGGGTGGGCTCGCCGCAGGAGATCGCCCGTGCGATGGTTTTTCTGTTGCGCTCCGATTTCGTCACGGGAGACCTTATCTTTGTAACCGGCGGCGAGCACCTATAGTCTCGATTGGAGAGCGACGATGAGTGATCGGATTCAGGTCAAGGATCTCCTGCTCAGGACGATCATCGGTATCAACGAAGAGGAACGGCGCAATCGCCAGGACGTGCTGATCAACATCAGCCTCCATGCGGACACTCGGCCGGGCGGTATCTCGGATGACATTGAGGACGCGGTCAACTATCGCACGATCACCAAGCGGGTGATCCAACGCGTCGAGGAGTCGAGCTTTCATCTGGTGGAAAGAATGGCTGCCGAAATCGCCGCAATCTGCTTGGCGGATCCGCGAGTAGAAGCGGTCGACGTGCGGGTGGAAAAACCCGGCGCCCTGCGCTTCGCCCGTTCGGTGGGGGTGGAGATCCACCGCACGCGGTCTGAAATGGAGGCGTAGGTGAAGAGCGTGCTTGTGGCGCTTGGCTCGAACATCGACGGCGAGCACAATCTGCCAGAGGCGGTGCGGCGCCTGGCGTCTTGCTGCCGGCTTGTGGCTGTGTCACCGGTCTACGAGACGCGACCTGTCGGCAAGGTCGAGCAGCCAAACTTCCTGAACGCAGCCGTCTTGATCGAGGCCGATTTGACGGCAGCGGAGCTGAAAACACGCGTCTTGCAGGTCATTGAACGGGAGATGGGACGTGTGCGAACGGAGGACAAGAACGCCCCGCGCACAATCGACCTGGACATTGCGCTCTTCGGCGACCAGGTATTGGATTTTGGGCCGCGACACATACCCGATCCAGACATCCTCCGATACCCGCATATCGCCGTCCCGCTGGCCGATCTGGTTCCGGCCATGCAGCACCCGGAGGACGGCCGCACGCTACAGCAGATCGCCCAGAGCTTGCCGGTCGTCGGGCTGGTGACCCGTTCCGATGTCGTGCTGTGGCCCCAAGAGACTGCTAAACAACCAATATCTGATTCTAAGGAGAAGCAAGATGTCAGATGAGACAGAAGTCCGTCCCTTGGTCGTTCGCCCCTCCGATTTCGATGTCTTCCGCAACGACCTGCTTGACGTGCCCCAGGAGGCTTGCTCCGGGGACATTGAATGCGCGACCCGGGATATTCTGCGGGCCATCGGCGAGGATGTGAATCGGGAGGGCTTGTTGAACACGCCCGCACGGGTGGCCCGCGCCTACGTGGAGCTAACCGCCGGCTATCACGTGGACCCGGTGCGTTTGATCAATGACGCCGTCTTTGACGTCAACTATGACGAGATGGTTGTCGTGCGCGACATTGATTTCTACAGCCTGTGCGAGCATCACCTGCTGCCGTTCCTGGGAAAGGTCGACGTCGCCTACATCCCCAACGGCAAGGTGATTGGCCTTAGCAAGATCCCGCGCATTGTGGAGATGTTCGCCCGCCGGCTGCAGGTACAGGAGCGCATGACCCAGGAAATCGCCCAGTTCTTGGACGAGACTCTCCATCCTCTCGGTGTGGCAGTGGTGGCCGAGGGCCTGCATATGTGCGCCGCCATGCGCGGTGTGAAGAAGGCCAATGCACGCATGGTCACAAGCGCCATGATCGGCACTTTCAAGACAAACCCAACCACGCGCAGCGAGTTCTTTGGTCACATCGGGCGGGAGCTTGTCGGCTTCTGAGGTCAACAGCCCATCCGTCGAAGCGATCAGCACGGTGATCTTGGGCGGTACACCCTCGAGGATCGAGCCTCGCACCTCGCCGGCGACGGCGATGACCCTGAGATTTACCGGCGCCCGGTGGAGCAGCGCGTACGCACCGACCTGGGGGGATGGGGTGAACACCAGCAACAAGAGATTCTGTAAGGAGAGGAAGCCATGCCGCTGCTAGTTCGCCGGAGCCGGTTAGAAGTCGGTTCCGATAGCGTCAGATTCCCCACGGTTTCGGGCTTCAACCTGAACCGCCAGGAACTCGAGTTCCCGCGCGACTTCCGGGGGAATCTCAATCTGCTGTTCGTGCCGTTTCAGCAGTTCCAACAGACTATCGTAAATACCTGGATTCCCCTGGCGGACCAGTTGGAGTCTGCCTATCCTGAGCTGGCCTACTATGAACTGCCGACCATCAATGAACTGCCCGCGCTCTCACGGACCTTCATCAACGAGGGCATGCGGGCCGGCATCCCCAACGCCCGGGCGCGTGAACGCACGGTCACGTTGTACATCGACCTGGCAAGCTTCATGCGGGCGCTCGGCATCCCCAGCAGGAACGAGGTGCACGTCCTGCTGGTCGACCGCCAGGGCGGCATCCTGTGGCGCACGACCGGGGGCTTCGATCAGGCCAAGGGCCGCGCGCTGGCGGGAGCGATTTCAGCTCATCTGAAGCGCGCTGACATATCACAATGAGTCAGAGTCTGCCATCGTGCAGTGACACCCATTCCTGAGGAGAGTCAAATCCCATGCCTACACGTAAGACACCTGCCAAGGCCATGGCCGCACCGGCGCCCGTCCCCGAGAAGCAACTGAGCGGACTGCGGCGCTTCAACCTCGTCATGGGTTTCCTGCACCTGGTGCAGGGGATCCTGATGATCGTCCTGAGCAACGACACGACCTACCCGATCTACACCAACTACCTGAAATTCGATCTGGCTGCCCGTGCGCTGGTGCCTGATCCGAAGCTGGCGTATGAGCTGCCCTTCGGTCCGGCCGTGGCCGTGTTCCTGCTCCTCTCGGCCGTGGCCCACTTCTCATTGGCCACGTTCGGCTACAACTGGTACCGGAAGAACCTGGTGAAGGGCATGAACCCCGCCCGTTTCTACGAGTATGCGCTCAGCTCCTCGCTGATGATCGTACTGATCGGCATGCTGGTGGGGATCTGGGACCTGGGCACCATCATCCTGGCCTTCGGCGTCAACGCCATGATGAACCTGTTCGGGGTCTTGATGGAGCTGCACAACCAGACGACCAAGAAGACCGACTGGACATCCTTCATCTACGGCTGCATCGCGGGCGCTCTCCCCTGGGTCGTGATCGTCCTCTACTTCATGAGCGCGATCAACTCATCGGGCGCGAAGCCACCGGCGTTCGTGTACGCGATTATCCCGACCATTTTCGTCTTCTTCAACATCTTAGCCGCCAGGCTCAACACGATGTAGATGCGCTGGGCGGACTACTTGTTCGGCGAGCGCATCTACATCGTGTTGAGCCTGGCGGCTAAGACCGTGCTGGCGTGGCTGATCTTCGCCGGGACCCTGGCGCCGATGTGAGATCTGAATCTTGGCTTGCCGATGCGACATCCGGAATACCATAGGTCGT
>CAZMIS010000324.1:0-5196 GCA_964566325.1 uncultured Anaerolineales bacterium | reverse complement strand
CCCGACCGAGACCGTGATCATCGATGGGCTGGAGCCCAACACGAAATATCACTATCGCATGCAGTATCAGAAGCCGGGGGACGAATGGGTGGTCCGCGCCGAGCATTCGTTCCAGACCCAGCGTGCGCCCGGAGAGGAGTTCACTTTTGTGGTGACATCGGATACGCACTCATCGATGAATCCACCTTACTTCAGCACCACCAACTACGCCAAGACACTGACCCAAATCCTGGAAGAAGATCCGGACCTCTGGATCGACACGGGCGATACACCCTGCCTGGATTTTATGGACACCTTGCAGGAGTACCGGCAGGGCTATCTAGGCTTTCGCAACCTGATCGCTTCAGTCAGCGGCGACATTCCGATTTTTAAGGCGCTTGGGAACCATGAGCAGGCAATGGGCTGGAACCTGGATGACAAGACGCCTACCTCCGACACCCAGCCGGTCCTGGCAGTTAATGCACAGAAGGCGATATTCCCCGGTCCCAAGCCGGACGGCTTCTATTCCGGAAACACGGATGCATCTCTGATCGAACTTGATGGCGACCACCTCAGAGAAGACTACTATGCCTGGACGTGGGGAGATGCCCTGTTCATGGTCCTGGATCCCTACTGGTATACGATGACGTTCCCCCAGGAAACCTCCACCTATCCCTTCGGTGGTGAAGAAGATCAGTCCAACGAAACACCGAAAGGCACGCGCTGGGACTGGACCCTGGGCATCGACCAGTATTTGTGGCTGAAGGAAACCCTCGAAACCAGCACCGCCACCTACAAGTTCGTTTTTATCCACAACCTCACGGGCGGGATCATCCCCTATGGCCGCGGCGGCACGGAAATCGCAGGCTACTTCGAATGGGGCGGGAAGAACTGGGATGGCACTTGGGGGTGGGATACTGAACGGCCGGCCACAGAAGGCTGGGATGTCCCGATCCACCAGTTGATGGATCGATACAATGTGACCATCTTCTTCCACGGACACGATCATTACTACGCCAAACAGAAGCTGAATGGAATCGTCTACCAGGAAGTCCCGATGCCTGCCGCGGATGACGGATATTGGGGCTTCGCAAATGAACAGACCGGCACCTATGCATCCCAGTACCCCGACCCGGACGATATTCTCTTCTACGACGGCGCGGAAAAACATACGGATTCGGGCCACCTGCTTGTGACCGTTTCGCCGACCGCGGGGGTGAAGGTCGAATACGTCGATATGGCGGACGGGTCGATCAACGCGTCGTACACCGTCCCGGTTCCGGGCGGCGAATGCTATGCCCTGACGCTCGACTCAGGCGCCAATGGCGGCGATCCCACTCCGGTCCCGTCCAAATCGGACGATTGCGCGTCGGAGGGATCGTATCTTGCAGGAGAGCTCATTGCCCTGACCGCGCATCCCGACTCTGGCTACCGGGTCGCCGGGTGGACCGGCACGGATGACGACGCCGGCAAAGCCCTGACCAACCAGGTCACCATGCCAGCAGAACCCCGGACGGTCACGGTCAACTACGAAGTGACACCGCCGAGCAGCATCAGCTACATCGGCGACGCCGGCTCGGCTTCCTCGAAGACCTCCGGCGCCAGTCTGGCGATCGTTACCACGGCGGCGGTTGCAGCAGGCGATGACATCATCATCGTCTATGCCACGGACCCGAACGCGAACGTTCCGCCGATCACGGTGACCGATTCGGCGGGCAACACCTACCACGAGATCGGCCCGGCAATCAATACGGGACAACTGCGCACCTATGTGTTTGCAGCCTACGATGCCACCGCTCTGCCCGCGGGCAGCAACATCTCCATTGCCGCCAGCGCCTCCGTCACTGCGCGGGCCGCGGTGGCCAGCGCCTTCAGCGGCCTGGCGGACGAGGATCCGCTCGACCGCACGAGCACCGGCACGGGCGGCAGCGACGCACCCTCCTCGGGGCCGACGGCTACCACGACCGAGGCCAATGAGCTGCTGGTGGGTGCGGTGGGCACCGAAGGGCCCGACGGCGACGCCGCAGGAACCTGGGGGAACTCGTTCACCGCCGGGCCCCGGTTGGGGACGACCGGGGGCACCGCGGACACGAATATCACTGCCTCGATGGGCTGGCGGATCGTCTCGGATGCGGATGCATACACGGCCCAGAAGAGCGGCATCACGTCCCGCGACTGGGCAGCGTTGATCGCCACTTTCAAGGCCGAACCCGACCCGAACGCGCCCCGGATCACGATCGCCGGCACGCCACTGAGCGCTTTCAGCACCCTGCCGGGCGTGCCTTCCGCGGAGCAGATCTACACGGTTTCCGGCAGCAACCTGGCGAACGACATCACGATCGCGGCGCCGGGTGACTTCCAGATCTCGCTGACCAGCGGCAGCGGCTGGACCTCGTCGCTGGTGTTGGCCCCATCCGGAGGGACGGTGGCGCCGACCCCGATCTATGTTCGCTTCGGTCGTGCCACCGAGGGAACGTCCGGCGGCAATATCACCCACGCCAGCGCGGGGGCGACCACCCGCCTCGTCGCCGTCAGCGGAACGGCGGCGCCGTTGTCCCCCGTGTCGTTCAACATCCTGCTGGGCCGGCCGAAGGACAAGTCGATCACTGCCAACATCATTCCGGACCAGAACGCCGAGTTCTACGTCGAATACGGCGTCGCGACCGGCAACTACACGCACGAGACCGCGATCTACACCGCGACCGCGGACGAGGTGGTCGAGTTCGTGATCGGGAATCTCACGGCCAATACGCGCTACTACTACCGCATCGTCTACCGCCAGGCCGGCACGACGGATTGGAACAATGCTGCCGAACATGCCTTCATGACGCAGAGAACTGCAGGCAGCAGCTTCACCTTCACCGTGACCAGCGACAACCACCTGGGCCAATATGGCGGCCAGTCTGCGGACGAGCTGGATCTGTGGGAGGTGACATTGCAGAACATCGCCGCGGACCAGCCGGACTTTCACATCGACACGGGCGACACCTTCCCGATGGACCCTCAGCCCCTGGGATCGGGCATGACCGAGGCCGAAGGCAAGGCCGCCTACCTGTTTGATCGCCCCTACCTGGGCGCGGTCACACACTCGATCCCCTACTTTCAGGCGGTCGGCAATCACGAGAATGAGGAAGGCTGGAATTTCGACGACTACTTCGCTGCCCCGGATCAGTCTTTGGCCCTGGTGGGAATGAAATACCGGAAGCTGTTCTACCCCAATCCGGTCCCGGATTCCTTCTATTCGGGCAATACGGATACGTCATACGGGGTCATCGGAGGCGACACGAATCAGGAGGATTACTGGGCCTGGACGTGGGGCGATGCCCTGTTCGTTGTGATCGACCCCTACCACTATTCGCTGGCCTGGTCATCCGAAGGGGACTCCTACGGCGGCGAAGGCCAGGACGGCGAGATCCAGGGGACGCGTTGGGATTGGAGCCTGGGCATCCGGCAGTACCAGTGGCTCAAGTCGGTGCTCGAGAACAGCCACGCGAAGTACAAGTTCGTCTTCACGCACCATGTGGCCGGCGGGGCGAGCGTGAGTGGGACCGAGAGCGTGTACGGACGCGGCGGACAAAGCGCGTCGCCCTTCTTCGAGTGGGGCGGCAGAAACCCGGATGGCACGTGGGCCTTCGACGTGCACCGGCCTGCATCGGATGGCTGGGCGCTGCCCATTCACCAATTGATGGTCAAGAACGGTGTGAGCATCTTCTTCCACGGGCACGACCACGACTACGCCCGCGAGCTCGTGGATGGGATCGTCTACCTGGAATGCCCGAAACCGGACGATGCCGGTTATGCGTGGGACCCCTATTCCTACGGCCACAACGAGGGCTTGTATCCGGACGCCCTTGTGGAGCTGCAAAACTCAGGCTACTTCCGCGTCAGCGTTTCGCCCAGCGAGACGAAGGTGGAGTATGTGCGCTCCTACCTGCCCGGCGACGGCACGAACGGCATCGTGGCGGACTCAGTGACCGTTCCCGGCACGGCGCCCGCCAGCCACCGGCTGATGGTCGACAAAGCCGGCCCCGGATCCGGGACGGTGACGAGTGACGCGCCCGGCATCAATTGCGGCGGCGCCTGCTCGGCCCCCTTCACCTCGGGCACGAGCGTGACGCTGATCGCCGAGCCAGCCAGCGGCTCCACCTTCACGGGCTGGGGGGGCGACTGCAGCGGCGACGGCGCGTGCACGCTGGCCATGGACGGGGCCCATGTCGTCCGGGCCAACTTCTCCGCGCCGGGACAGACCTACTCTCTGACGGTCAACGCGGGCAGCAACGGCTCGGTGACGCCTGCGGGCACGTCCACCCGGAACGCGGGCGAGGTGGTCGGCATCACCGCTACACCCAATTCCGGTTACCATTTCGTCAACTGGACCGGCAGTTGGGGCATGATCGCGCATACCACCGGCGCCGCGACCACGATCACGATGAACGGTAACTACACCATCCAGGCCAACTTCGCGGCCAACACCAGCACCTCCTACTCCCTGCGGTTGAACGCGACCGGCGGCGGCACGGTGACTGCGCCGGCGAGCTCACCCACCTCGCATACCTCCGGGACGGTGGTCGCCCTGACCGCTTCGCCGAGCCCCGGCTATCGCTTCGTCGAGTGGACCGGCCTGATCAACACGGTCGGGGATACGAAATCAGCCTCAACGACCGTCGTGATGAACGGCAACTACGTCATCCAGGCCAACTTTACGCCCGCGATCCCGACCATGGCCGGGGCCATCGCCCGGTCGGGCCCGGAAGATATCGAGCTGACCTGGCAGCACACCGCGACCACCGTGCATCACTACGCGATCTATCGCAGCGAGACCGAACCCTACTTCGCCGGGGGACCAACCACCCACCTCGGCGATGCGACGCCGGCGGGCACGCCTGAGTCCATGAGCTATCCCGATACGACGGTGGATCTGGCCGTAGCCGGGAAGACCTACTACTACCTTGTCGTGCCGGTGGACGCGGGCGGGCAGCCCACCGGCAGTTCGAACCGCATGGGCGTCTTCGTCTACGGCCTGGCGCCAGGCGGTTGACCCTGACGACGGTAGGCGCCGGCAGCTGCCGGCGCACACCGGCCGCCTCCGGCGCGCGTGCAGCGGTTTGCGGGACTTCAGTCAGTCGTGTCAGAGTGTCGATTGAAGTTCCTGCCAACCTCCTTCGACTTGTTCCGACTCTCTTGACCTTTGAACCGGGCCAGCGATCTGGCAGAGCA
>CAZMIS010000323.1:0-5201 GCA_964566325.1 uncultured Anaerolineales bacterium | reverse complement strand
GATCAGCAACCGGGTGAAGTTGTCCGGCCGCGGCTTGACGAGGTTGCGAAACCAACTCATGCCGGCCTCCTCAGTGTGCGTCAGGATCATACAGCAAATCGGGACAAAACGCTACAGGCACGCCGGATCTGAGCCGCGCGTGAGCGCCTGCGGGGCGGCTTACAGAAAGCGGGGCGCCGGGCCTGTAGAATGCCATGGCCCGGCCGGGAACGTGCAAATGTGTCGTTGTCCGGCCGGCAACCCGTTGTTGAAGTTGGATCGACTATGGATAACTTGAGGCGAATCGCCCGGATACTGATCGCTGCAACGGCGCTGACCGCGTTCGCCGCCTGCACGAATCACACACCCGCACCCCCAACCGTCACGCCCGCGGTCGTGGCGAATGTCACGGACGCGGTCGCCGCGACGGCAGCGCGGGCTGCGTCCCCGACGCCGGCCGCCACAGCGACCGCGACGCCAACCGCAACGGCCACGGCCACGCCGACGGCTACGGCGACGGCCACACCGGCGCCGACCGCGACGCCATCGCCGACCGCTACGCCATCGCCGACGCCGCTGGAACCGTTGGCCATCGAGGCCATGCGCCAGGCAGACTATCCCGGCAGCGAGATCACGATCGAGGAGACGCTGCAGCCCGGGGGCAATTACCAACGCTACCTCGCGTCGTATCTCTCCGAAGGGCTGAAGATCTACGCCTTGCTCACCGTGCCGAACGGGGCGGCGCCGGCGACGGGATGGCCGGCCATCGTGTTCAATCACGGCTACATCCCGCCCGAGCAGTACCGCACGACCGAGCGTTATGTCGCCTACGTCGATGGCTTTGCGCGCAACGGCTACATCGTCTTCCGGCCCGACTTCCGCGGTCACGGCAACTCCGAGGGCGAGGCCCGTGGCGGCTACGGCTACCCGGACTACACGGTCGACGTCCTGAACGCGGTCGCCTCTCTGAAGCAGTACGCGGCTGCTGACGCCGGGCGCATCGGCATGTGGGGCCACTCGATGGGTGGTCACCTCACGCTGCGCGCCATGGTCACCACCGGCGACATCAAGGCCGGCGTCATCTGGGCCGGCGTCGTCGCGCCCTACTACGACATCATCAACAACTGGCGCCGGCCCGCCAGCGCGCCCCCGCTTAACATCCCGGAGCGCGCGCGGCGCTGGCGCCAGGAGTTCTTCGACAAGTACGGCACGCCCGACGAGAATCCGGCCTTCTGGGCCTCGATCTCGCCGGCCGAATTCGCCGCGGATCTGTCCGGCCCCGTGCAGCTGCAGCATGCGACCGGAGATGTCGAGGTGCCAGTACAATTCTCACGCGACGTCGCGAAGATGATCGCGGACGCCGGCGTGGCGGTCGAGTACTACGAGTACCAGGGCGACAACCACAACATCTCGGCGAACTTCAACGTTGCCATGCAACGCTCGCTCGCCTTCTTCGACAGGTACGTCAAGAATGCAGGATGATCAGGCATACCTCCGGGGTCTCGAAGACCCCGGAGGTTTCACGTTGGTACGGAGGGAATCATGACACACTCGTTATTGGCAGTTTTTGCACACCCCGACGATGAGGCGTTCGGCACGGGCGGCACGCTGGCGCACTACGCCGAAGCGGGCGTGAGGACCACCCTCGTGTGCGCGACCCGGGGGGAAGCCGGCGAGATTGCCGAGGGCGTCGACGCGACGCCCGAAACCCTCGGCGCGGTGCGCGAGGGCGAGCTGCGCTGCGCGGCCGAAACGATGGGCGTGGCGGAGCTCATCTTCCTGGATTACCGCGACTCGGGGATGGCCGGCTTGCCGGAGAACGCGCACCCCGCGGCGTTCGTCAACGCGGCGGCGGAGGAGGTCGTGCCGCAGCTCGTGCGCATCATCCGCCAGGTCCGGCCCGAGATTGTGGTGACCTTCGAGCCGAACGGCGGCTACGGCCACCCGGACCACATCGCCATCCACAAGCACACCGTGGCGGCCTTCCACGCAGCCGCGGACGCGAACCGTTACCCCGAGGCAGGCCCGGCATGGCAGGCCGAGCGGCTCTACTACACCGCCATTCCGCGTTCGTTCTTCACCCGGATGTGGGAACAACTGGTAGCACTGGGCAGGGACATGAGTGAATACGGCTGGCTGGCGAACGGCGACGAACACGGCTGGCCCGACGAGGCCGTGACCGCCGTGATCGACGTCGGCACGACCGTCGAGGCGAAATGGTCCGCCCTGCACTGCCACCGGACGCAGTTCGGCCCGGGCAACCTGTTCCGCCAGCTGCCGGAGCCCATGGTGAAAGAGCTGATGCGGCACGAGTCGTTCGCCCAGGCGTGGCCCGAACGAGCCTCCGCCGCGCCGGACGACGATCTCTTCGCGGGGCTATAGGTCGGCGGGGGAGCCGGCCCGCTTCCGGCCAGCGGGCCGGCTCAGTCGTTCTGAGAGATGATGTCGACGATCCGCCCGCCCCGCACGTAGGCCCGCGCCACCCGGGGCAGCAGCGACGTTGTTACCTCGTAGTTGATCGTGCCGGCCAGTTGCGCCACTTCTTCCGCGCGAATCTGCCCCTCGCCCTGCCGGCCCACCAGCACGACCTCGTCATCCTGCTGCACGCCGGGGATGTGCGTCACGTCCGCGACGAACTGGTCCATGCATACGCGGCCCCGGATCGGCGCTCGTTGGCCGTGGATCAGCACGGCGCCCTGGTTGGAGAGGACGCGGTGCCAGCCGTCACCGTATCCCACGGGAACCAGCGCGACGGTGGTCGGCCCGGCGGTCACATAGGTGCGGCCGTAGCTGATCCCGCTGCCCGCCGGCAGTTCCCGGACCCGGCTCACCCGGCTCTTGAGCGTCAGTGCGGGCCGAATGGCGAAGGGAGGCGGCCACTCGGAGGAAGGATCCAGCCCGTACATCGCGATGCCGACTCGCACCGCCTGAAGGTGCGCCTCAGGCAGGCTCATGGTTGCGGCGCTGTTGGCAGCATGGGCCAGGGGCCTGATGCCCCCTGCCCGCAGAACGGCCAGGACGTCGTTGAACACAGCGAGCTGGCGCCGCAGATAGGCCTGGTCTGCCGAGTCAGCGGTGGCGAAGTGAGTGAAGACGCCTTCCAGGCGGATCCCGTCCAGTCCTTGCAGCCAGGCCGCAAACGCCGGCGTCTCGGCCGGCAGGAGGCCATAGCGGCCCATCCCGGAATCGACCTTGAGGTGCACCGGCACGACCACCCCGGCGGCCCGGGCGCGCGCATCGAGTTCGATCGCGAACTCCGGGGTGATCAGGCTGGGGGTCAACCGCCAGCGGACGGCGCTCTCCGCTGCCGCGGCAGGCGTATAGCCCATGATCAGGATGGGCGCCTCGACGCCGGCCTGGCGGAGCTCAATGCCCTCACTCAGCCGGTGAACGGCCAACCGCGTTGCGCCTGCCTCAAGCGCGGCCCGCGCCACGGGCGCCGCGCCGTGGCCATAGGCATTCGCCTTGACGACCGCAAAAACCTCGACGCGCTCGCCGACATGCCGCCGGAAGGCGCGCACGTTGCCGGCAATCGCGTCGAGGTCGATCTCGGCCCAGGTCACCAGCTCGGCTGTGAGCAGGCGCGTTTCGTTCAGTTTGTGATCACCCACCCAGGTACGCTTCTTTCACTCTCGGGTTCCCGAGCAACTCCTGGCCGGTGCCCTCGAAGGCGATCGTGCCGGTCTCCAGGACATAGCCACGATGCGCAGTCCGCAGCGCCATGTTGGCATTCTGCTCCACCAACAGGACGGTCGCGCCGGCCTCGTTGATGTCCGTCACCACCCGGAAGATCTCACGCACCAGCACGGGCGCCAGGCCCATCGATGGCTCATCCAGCAGCAGCATCTTCCCGCGGCTCATCAGGGCGCGGCCCACCGCGAGCATCTGCTGTTCGCCGCCTGACAGCGTGCCGCCGAGCTGCTTCTTGCGCTCGTCCAGCCGCGGGAAGATGGCAAAGACGCGTTCGTAATCGCTGCGGACCTGGTCCGCGTCACGGCGTCCCCAGGTGGCCAGCTTCAGGTTCTCCAACACCGTCAGGTTGCCGAAGATGCCGCGGCCCTCCGGCACCTGGGCCAGGCCGGTCGCCACGATCTTGTTCGCCGGCACGCGACGCAGATCCTGGTCGCGGTAGATGATCTGTCCCGAATAGGGCGTCACGCCGGAGATGGCCCGCAGCGTCGATGACTTGCCCGCGCCGTTCGCACCGATCAGGGTGACGATTTCGCCCTCGTGGACATCGAAGGAGATGCCCTTGACGGCCGCGATATTGCCGTACGAAACCTTGAGATCGCGAACCGAAAGCACGACGTCAGAGCTCATCCCACCGCCTCCTGGCCCAGGTAGGCCTCCAGCACCTTCGCGTTGTTCTGGATCTCGTGCGGCAAGCCCTCGGCAATCGTTGCTCCGAAGTCCAGCACGGTGATCCGCTCGCAGATGCCCATCACGAGACGCATCTGGTGCTCGATCAGGACGATCGTCAGCTCGAATTCGCGACGCACCCACTGGATGAACTCCATGAGCTGGATGATCTCCTTGGGGTTCATGCCGGCAGCCGGTTCATCGAGCAACAGCAACGTGGGCCGGGTGGCCAGCGCGCGGGCGATCTCCAACCGGCGCTGGGAGCCGTAAGGCAGGTTCTTGGCCTGCTCGCCGGCAAGGTTGTCAAGCTTGAAGGCGGCCAACAGGTCCAGGGAGTTGTCTGTGATGCGCCGTTCCTCGACCTTGTAGCGACCTGCATGGAACAGCGCCTCGGGAGCGCTGTAGCCGACCAACGAGTAGTGGGCCGTTCGCACGTTATCCAGTACCGTCATGTCCTTGAAGAGACGGATGGTCTGGAAGGTGCGCGCGATGCCCATCCGGGTGATCTGGTTGGGCGTTCTGCCGACCAGTTCCGCGCCGGCCCCAGTCCCCGCGCCGTTGAACGTAATGCTGCCCCTCGACGCGCGATAGACGCCCGTGATCAGGTTGAAGACGGTGGTCTTGCCCGCACCGTTGGGGCCGATGATGCCCACCAGCTCCCCGGCCTTCAGGTCGAGATTGAAGTCAGAGACGGCACACAGCCCACCGAAGAAGTGGGTCACGTTCTTCGCCTGCAGCAAGAGGTTGCTTTCGCTAGAGGACATCGGACGCCTCCTTTCCTGCAGGACTGGCTTCAGCGCGCGCCTGGCGCCAGAGCCGGCTGGCGAGCAAGTCGTAGCCAGGTACGAACCAGCGAATCTCCC
>CAZMIS010000322.1:0-5236 GCA_964566325.1 uncultured Anaerolineales bacterium | reverse complement strand
AGTAACGCCAGTATTGACCAATGCCCTCAGAAACGCCCTTTGTTCGACCGAAAGGTGGGACAGGACGTCAAAGTCACTTGGGTCGGTCCCCAAAACCTCACGGAGGCGGACTTCATCGATCTGCCAGCGCTTGCCGACGAAGACCCCTGCCTTCTCGAGCCAAAGCCTCATCATGCTTGGGTGTTTGCCACCGGGCGGATAATGGATCCCACGCTCGGCGAGTCCATCCCGTAAGGATGTCAGATTTACATCGATGCCGGCGGTGGTCAGGTCGCGAATGCACTGGACGAGCGACATCCCCTTGAGATGCAGCAAGATATGGTGCGCCAGTTGTTCGTACAGCTCATGTTCATCGGCCTTCACAGCGTAAAGGCTGCGTCCCAGATCGGTGAGCAGTGCACTCTCATCGATGATCCCATATGCCTTCATCCCGAGGCGACAGTTCATCGCGAGGGTTCTCTGATTCCTGGGACTGCCCCCGCCATGCTCTGAGAAGAATTGGGTCTGGATCGCAGCCTGCAATTCCTCTGCGTGTCCGCCATATTGCAGGGCCAGATCAAGCAGAATCGGTAGATCCACCTGCGAAGGGGAGAACTCGCTGCCAAATGGTAAGTCGCTCTTCTGCATCATGGCGTGTCTCACTGGGTCATAGGGGTATGGTTCCGAAATGCGGCAGGGTGCAAGCTCAGTCGGATGACAGCTCGTCGGACTTGGGTTCTGCGATCGTTGGCACACCGTTCATCCTGAGCGGGAAAATGTCATTGACTTCCTGGAAGCGGTACAAGCTGCCGGTCAGGTATGTCTCGTCGATCTCGAAAGCCAGCCACCGGCGCCTTGCCATCTCGGCAGCCTGTCCCGTGGTGTTGGAGCCCGCAAAAGGATCGAGCACGATATCGCCTTCTTCACTGAGGAAGTCAATGAAAAAGCGCGCAAAGTCGACCGGAAAACGGGCTGGATGCGACTTGACACCTGCCTCGTTGCATCTCCTCAGATATGCGCTGTTGGATTCCGTGTTGGCCAGGCTCAGAAGGTTCGGCGGGATCGCGCCCTGGTTGTCCTTGCTGAACTTGTCGGAAATGTCCCATCCGCTGGGCCGCTTCTTCGCCTTGTAGCCGTTTTCCAGCAGCTGGCGCATGCTCTCGCTATAGGGCTTCAGCACCCTGCGGTTATCCGCCTTCGGCCACTCGGTGACCGAAAGCCACCACACAACGTTGACCGAATCCTTGACGCGGATTCTCCGCACGTTCACCCACTCAGCCGGCGCTGGAAGGCGCGAGGGGTTGTAATGGAAGAATTCCTGGGCAAGGAAGAACTTGAGTTCCTTGCACAGCCTGACCAGCAATTCGAACTGATAGATAGCTCGTACAGGCGTCCCCGGCAGATACGCTCCTCCCAGGTCAATCACCAACGAACCGTCATCGGTCAGAATGCGACGAAACTGGCGGGCGAAGTCGAGAAACCAGTCCACATACTCGTCGGCACTCTTGTTTCCGTACTCTTTCTTGCGCGTGAGTGCAAATGGCGGAGAAGTCACGATCAGATTGATGCACTTATCGGGCAACTCCCTCATCAAATGCAGGCTGTCGCCCAGGTAAGCCTCGCCTTGCTCGGTGCGATAGTATGGAACGCTTCTCATTGCTGGAAATTGGACGGGGGCCATTATCTCCCTTTCTTATAGAACCTGCCCCATTATAGCCGAATTTGGACGAGTTGCAGAATGCTTGCGCGGCGAGGGCGAAGGGGCGTTACGACAGACGCGAGGATGTCGGCAAGACGCCTCGACGGGCAGCGAAGGCCGTCCGTCGAGGCGTTTTATCCATGACGGCTATTGCGTCGTGCCTGGCTGCAGCCCGAAGGTCACGAAGCCGACCCGGTTGTACGCGGGCGATGGCCGGCCCGCCGCGTCCACCGCGCGGACCAGGTAGAACACCATCGCACCTGGTTGGCCGGCCAGCGCGTCGTCATCGCTCACCGACATCTCCGGCGCGGGCGCCACGTCGCCCCCGACGCGTTCTCCGCCCGCCTCGGGCGTGAAGTACGGTGCACCGATGGCCCACCACACCTCGTAGTGATGTGCGTCCGAGCCGACGCTCGTCCAGCGCAGCGTCACGGTGTCGCTGCCGGGCTTGCCCTCGACGCTGGCGGCCAGGTCCAGCACGGGCGGGGTGTCGATGAGGATCTCGCCCGCGGCCGTGCTCGCGCTCACCTGCCCCTCGTTCAGGTCGCTGCGCGTGAAGGTCACTGCGCTGGCATCGCCCTTCTCGCCGATCGCGCTGAAGGTCACGCGGGCCAGCACCCGGTCGTCGCTCACCGGCGTCGAGCCCGCCAGGCCCAGCCGGATCGTGCCGGGAGCGATCTCGTTCTGCGCCAGCGACCAGTCCGCGGGCAGGTCGCCCAGCGCGGCGGCGGTGAATTCGACGACCGCCGGGTCGTAGGTCAGCGTCAGGTCGACGCCCTGCACAGCACCGGTGTTGTCTGCCAGCGCCAGGTCCAGGGTGACGCCGGCGCCGGGCGCGCTGATGACTTCCGGCAACACGAGGCTCGCGGTGGCAGAAGGAAGAAGGAAGCTGGAAGAAGGAAGATCGGGTCGGTTGAGGGACGGCGCGGCGCCAGCAGCGCCGGCGGCCGCCGCGCCGCCTGCTGTCCAGTTGCCGGACGGATCGCCGAGCAGGATGGCCGTGAAGTCCTGGCCGGTCACGTTTCCGGAGAGGTTGGCGATGTTGCGGCTTGCGGGGTCGAAGTCCCACACGACCCCCGCGCCGGGGAAGGGCACGTCGATCAGTTCGACGGACGCCTGCAGAATGTAGTGCGCGTCCATGGATGTGACCGCGCCCGTCTTGTTCACGTCCGCGGCGGGGAACGCGGCCCCGCTCAGCGTGGCGACGCCCGCCGCATGCTGGAGGGCCAGGGAGGCGTCGTACGCGGTGATCTCCGCCGCGCCGTCCGCTTTCGAGGGCGTAAGGGTGTAGGTGCCTGCGGGAACGTTTCCGACTGCGAACGCGCCCGTTGCGTCGCTCGCGCCGGTGTAGACCCGGTCGCCGGACAGCGTGAGGGTCGCGCCCGGCACGCCCGCGCCGCCGTTCCAGAAGCGCGTGGCGCCCGACACGGCGTAGACCTGGTGCACCTGGAATGAGCCGGGGTCCGTCTCCGCCGGGATTGCACCGTCGTTGAGCAGCACGTTGCTGAAGCCTAGTGCGGTGGAGGTAGCCGGCGCGCCGGCTACGTTGAACTGGAGGATCGCCAGCATGCCCGAGCCGGTCACGCTGCCGCCGCCGCTCGCCATGGAGAGCCGGATCTGGCCGGCCACCCCCGTGTTCGCGATCAGGGTCCAACCCGGCGTCAGGTTCCCGCGGATTGCACCGGTGGGGGTCAGCACGGCCGGGTCGAACGTCACAGTCAGGTCCGCCGCGACGAGGCCGGCCACGTTCGATGCGTTCACTGGGATCTCGACGGCTGCTCCCTGGCCGCCGGTCGCGTCAGGCAGCCCGAGCACGGTCGCGGTGCTCACGTAGGTGTAACCGTTGAGCCGCGTGCCCGCGCCGCCGCTGGGGTTGGTCACGGTCACGTCCACGACCGACGCGTAGTGCGCGGGCGTGTCGCAGGTGATCCGGCTGCCGCTGGCGACGACGACCGTGCTCGCCGCTGCGCCGCCGAAGGTGACCGTCGCGCCGGCCTGGAAGTTGCTCCCTGCAAGGGTCACGGCGGTCCCGCCGCCCACAGGTCCCTGGTTGGGCGTCACGCCCGTCACCGTCGGCTTGTCGGTGACCGTCACCGTGTGCGGCGTGCTGGCGGTGCCGTCCCGCGCGGTGCTGATGCCGTCGCTTGCCTCGATGTAGTACTCCAGCCCGGGCGCGACAACCGCGGCGCCGGGGATCGTCGCCGAGTAGCGGTTCGCCGTGGTGTGCGCCATCGCCGCGGCCGTGTAGTCCGACGTCCCCATCGTGCGGTATTTCAGGGTAACTGCGTCCACCGCCACGTTGTCCGTCACGTCTGCGAAGATCGACAGCCCCATGCCGTAGGTCGCGCTCGTGATGGGGGCATGTGCGATCGTCGGCGCGATGGTGTCGATGGGCGTGCCCTCCGCAATGTTGGAGGGGTCAGACTCACTCATGTCCGATTTGACGACGGTGAAGTAGTAGTAGTAAGCGATGCCGGGCGTGACGTTCGTGTCGCGCCACGTCTTCTGGTCGGGTGGGATGATCGTCGGATTGATGCGCGTGTACGTCCCGTCCTGCGAGGTCGACCGGTACAGGTTGTAGCCGGCCAGCAGGTCGAAGTCGTCCTGCGCCCACATCAGGTCGACGTACCCCTCGCCGCCCGTGGCCTGGAGGTTCATCGCTTCGGTGCCGGAGGTGATGATCTCGAAGCGGAAGCGCCCCGCGTCGTCGCCGGTGACCAGCCACGGGTCATCGGCAGCCACTGCGCCGGCCACGCGAATGAGTTGGTATCCGTCTCCGGTGACAGGGGTGATGTTGAAAGCTCCCTGCCACGTCCGCGCATCGATCCACCCGCCGTCGATGGGGTGAACGGTGTAGTCGGTCATCGGCACGTCCGGCCCGAACGAGACCCTGGGCTGGACAGTCTGGTCCATGTCGCGGTTGAAGGTGACAACAAATGTGACCGATTCTGAGCCAACGACAGATACATCTGGGCTTGAGGCAGTTGAGAGTCTCACAGCGACTACGAAGGGAAATGCCGTGCTAGGTGGAGTGGTCAGGATAGGCTGATACTGAACTGCGCCGTAATTGAAATTGTCGTTGTAGTCATAAATGGCGAGATCAATCAGTCGAGTATCGGATGTCGCCCAGTAGTTTTCCCAAATGGGGAGTATGCCGGTCCGGTTGCCGTACTCTCCCCAGAAGGTTAGCCACCCGCTAGCGTTGAGTTGCCACAGGCGATTAAGCATCGCATTGTTCTTGAACGACCCGGCTGTGAGGCCTATGGCATTCCAAATGGTCCAGTCGGCCCATGACGACAGGCCGGCTCTCTCCGGATAGCTGAGCAAGAAGACGTTGTCCTCAGCATGCTCAGTGGAAACAAACGACCAGCTCCGATCATAGAGATTTCCGATCGCAACATTGCGGACTTGAAAAGCGGAACGCTCGGGGCTGTAATCGGCGTCTATTTGGCCCATAGTAGAGAATATGGAGTGACTCACGCTGCCCGCGGCGACACGTCCTGAAAGGGCGTCACCGCACTCCTGATAAGCCCTTGTATAGTCTCTCTTGAAGTAAGA
>CAZMIS010000321.1:0-5249 GCA_964566325.1 uncultured Anaerolineales bacterium | reverse complement strand
CCAAGGGCGGCGCGCGGCCCGGCGACCTCGTGGCGCGCACCAAGCCGCTGGGCGTGGGCATCATCACCACCGCCGCCAAAGGGGATGCGGCTGACCCGGCGCACGTGCCCCCCGCGGTCGCCAGCATGAAGCGCCTCAACCGGGCGGCGGCGCAGCTGGCCCAGCAGGTCGGCGTCCACGCCTGCACCGACATCACCGGCTTCGCGCTGCTCGGCCACGGCTGCGAGATGGCCGAACGGGGCGGGATCCGGCTGCGTTTCCACCTCGACCGGCTGCCCTTCCTCGATGGCGCGCTGCGCTACGCGGATGACTGGCTCTTCCCGGCGGGAACGTGCCGCAACGAAGGATGCTTCGGTTACCAGGTGACCTTTGACCCCGCCATCCCCGATGAGCTGCGGCAGCTTCTGTACACGCCGGAGACGTCGGGCGGCCTGCTGCTCGCGGTGGCGCCCGAGCGAGCCGGCGCGCTGGTCGCCGCGTTCGCAGGCGCGGACCAGCCGTTGTGGATCGTCGGCGAGGTGCTGGCGGGCGCGGGGATCGAAGTCGTCCCCACGGACGGTTAACGGCTATCGCTTGACCTTCGCTTGTCCGATCGCGGCATTGCGGGTTATAATCCCTGCCTGGCGCGCAGCCAGGCAAGGACAAAATGCAACACCATTCGGACCTGCTCATCTCAGTCGATGTTGAGACGGCCGGCCCCTACCCCGGTCGCTTCTCACTGCTCTCCATCGGCGCGTGTCTCGTGGCAGATCCCACAATCACCTTCTATGTCGAGCTCCAGCCACTGACGCCGGACGTCGACCCGCAGGCGCTGGCCATCAGCGGCCTGTCACTCGACACACTGCTGCAAGAAGGCCTCGAGCCGGCCGGCGCCATGCTCCAGTTCGCCGAGTGGGTCCAGTCCGTCTGTCCCCCGGGCGCGCGGCCCGTCTTCGTCGGCATGAACGCGGCGTTCGACTGGATGTTCGTGAACGAATACTTCCATCGCTACCTCGGGTACAATCCCTTCGGCCACAGCGCACTCGACATCAAGGCGTTCTACGCCGGCCGCACGGGCGCGCGGTGGTCCGAGACATCCCTGAGGCATATCGTAGCCCGGTACGGCGGAGCGCCAGCCCTCAGCCATAACGCATTAGCGGATGCCGTCGACCAGGCGGCGCTGATGCGTGCCCTGCTCGCAGAGCAACCCCCGGCGCTCGACCCTCCCCCCGCGCCGGGCAACGGAGATACACCATGAATCAAGAGCACGACACCTCGGCAGAGGCCCAACTGGCCGCCATCATCGAATCGGCCCGGCGCCTGGGCGTCGAGTTGGACGAAGAAGAAGCGCTGCAGTGGATGGCCCAGATGGCCGTCTGGCAGGCGCAGGACGCGGTCGAGATCGACAACGAGGCCGGCGTCTTCGGCCACAAGATCGTCATGCTCGACTTCAGCCCGCAGGAGCTGACCTATTACCGGCACATCGGCCGGCTGGTCGAGATCAAGGACATCCCGGGGCAGGTCGAGACCGCGCTGGCCCTGTCCGGCTCGTCCGCACAGTCCCGCATCCAGGCGTACCCGGGAGACTGCGACTACTTCGAACGCGTGAACATCAAGGCCGCCACCCGCGCGGAGGCGTGCCAGATCCTGGCCCGCGTCATCCTCGCCAAGGCGCTCGAGACGCTCAAGGGGCAGAACTTCCAGCTCGTCGAGGTGCGGTTCGGGTCGGTGCCCTACGAGGTCACGGCGCGGCGCTGGCACTACAACGCGGGCGACTCGCTCGCCTGGTCGCCCGCCGATATCCAGGCCGGCGTGATCCACGCCATGCGCGATGACGGCACCCCCGTGACCCTGAGGTGGGACGAGGTCGCCGCGGAGCCGGGCTGGCTCAAGATGGACTGGCTCGTCGCGGATCCGGTGCGCGGCAAGCTGGCCAAGGCGTCCAACGTGATCGACGCCACCTGGGAGGCGCCGGACGGCGGCGTCATCCCGCTGGACGGCTACCTGGACCCGTACTTCCAGGAGGTCTACCTGGACGCGGACTCGATCCCCATCTTCTCCAAGGTGGTTCGCCACGTGTCGGCCGACTCCCTGGAGGAGTACGTCAAGTTGATGGAGCACGAGGTCAAGAAGTACCTGGGCAAGGACCTGAACTACGGCAAGGCTGCCAAGCGGATGTACAACATCTTCCGCCTGACCGGCCGCCACGCAGAGGCCGCGTTCGTGCGCGAGCTCTTCGACGAGCCGACGACCCTGCTCTACCAGGTCTGGTCCCTGCTGCGCGCGCTCGATGAGGCGTGCGACCCCGACCTGCCCATGTCGATCGAGCAGGTATCGGCGCAGGCCGACGGGCTGATCATGGACGTCGTCAGCGTCACGGAGGGCGCGGCCGAGAGCGAGATCGTCAAGCAGCTGCTCGTCCTGCGGGATCAGATCGCACGCCAAAAGGCAGGCCAGACGGTCAGCGGCGAGTGCTATGCGGCACGCCAGCGCGTCATCAACGTCGTCAACAACTTCTTCCAGGAGCGGCTGGAGGCCGTGCCCGAGATCCAGCGATACATGAGCGGGATGGGCGGCCTGTAACGTATCTTTTGTTTGCTCCACACGTTTTTTCAAGCGAGATCCGATGCAAGACGTCTGCAGCGATGCTGACATGATCGCCTTGCTCGATGCAGCGCGGCGAGGCGAGCCAGCAGCCTACGATCGGCTCTACAATCTATACGCAGACAGGGTGTTCCGCTATCTGTTCGCGCGTCTGGGTCAGCGCGAGCTTGCCGAGGACCTGACCGCTGACGTCTTCGTCCGGCTCCTGCAGACCCTGCCGCGCTTCAAGGTCAACCGGGCGCGCCCGGTCGCGTCGTTCTCAGCGTTCGTCTATCGCGTGGCGGGCAACCTGCTGACGGACCAGTATCGCAAACAGAAGCACCGCAACCACCAGGATATCGATGACCAGCCTCACCTGGCGGACGAGCGGCCAGAGCCTTTCGCCCAGACGGCGATGGCAGAGGACAGGGGAGAGCTGGTGGCTGCACTGGAAAAACTGGGCGAAGACCAGCAGGCGGTTCTGCGATACCGATTCGGGGATGAGTTCAGCGTGCTGGAGGTGGCGGAACTCATGGGCAAGTCGACAGGAGCGATCAAGGCGCTGCAGCATCGGGCCATCGCCAACCTGCGGCGCATCCTGTCAATGGAGGCGCTCCAATGACGCCCCCTGTCCGCCCACCGCGCGATCTGGACGAAGCCCTTGCCCGTGCCCTCGAAGATCTCGAGGCGGGTCTCGATCTGCCTGAGATCCTGGATCGTTACCAGCCCTACAGCGTCGAACTGGCGCCGCTTCTCCAGACAGCCGTGCGCCTGCGCGGCGAACCGTGGGCCATGCTCTCCATGTCGGGGCGGGTGCGCGGGCGGGAACGCATGCACGCCGCGCTGCATGAGAGGCAGGCGCCCCGCCGCGCGTTCCCCCTCGTGTGGCGCCAGCTCGGCGCTGCGCTCGGCCTGCTGCTCCTGGCAGCCGTCACGCTGCTGGCGTGGCCCGGAAATGGGCCGCTCCAGCCGCTGCGCCGTCCCGCGGCAACAGCCACCGGCGCGCCGGCGATCGGCCCCAGCGCTTCGCCAAGCGATGCACCGGCCACCCGAACGCCGGCCGGCACACCGCGACCGTCCGCCACCCATGCCACCAGCCAGCCCGCGCTCGATCTGGACGACGAAGACCTTAGGGTCGAACGTCCCGCGCTCGCTGCGACGGTCACTGTGACGCCGACCAGGCCGCGGGCGACCGTCACGCCCACGCGCACGCGGCCGGTCATCCCCACCGCAACGAACACGATCACGCCGACAGCCACGCTGCCGCCCACCCAGCCGCCCCAGGATCCACCCCCGCCCCGGACCGAGACGCCGGCGGCGACCGAGAGTCCGACGGCCGTCATCGAACCGAGCCCGACACACACGCCGCCGCTGCCCTCGCCCAAGACAGGCACGCCGCCGCGGCCGCCCGCGACGATCATCCCCGTCCCTACGGAGACCGGGACGCCCGAGCCGCCGGCCACGGAGACGGTGACGCCGCAGCCCCCGGCGACGGGTCGGCCAAGTGAGACACCGGAGACGCCCGAGACACCCGAGCCGACGGGCACGCCCGATGATGACGACGACCGCGCACCTGCGGCCCCTGCCGGGCTGTGGGAGTTCCTGGGGCAATTCCTGCGCACTGCCGGACGGTAAGCCGGCGTCACCGTCCCTGGTGCTGCGCGCCGGCCAGCAGTCGATTAACGCAAAGAACCGGGGGTGGTGACCCCCGGTCCATGTGGATGGCCGCATCCTTCGACTGCGCTCCCTGCGGTCGCTCCGCTCAGGATGCTCGTTCCCGGCTACATTCAGACCTGCCAGGGCGGCCCTGTAGGGCCTATTCGGTCCCGGCCAGGCGCGGATCGAGCGCGTCCCGCAGGCCGTCGCCCAGGAAGTTGAAGGCGAACATGGTGATCGCCAGCGCCAGCGCGGGCAGGACGGTCTGGTTCGGGTAGGTGCGCACCACGCGCGAACCGTCGGAGATCATGGACCCCCACGACGGCGTCGGCGGGTTCACGCCCAGGCCGATGAACGACAGGAACGCCTCGGTCGTGATGTACCCCGGAATCGCCAGCGTCTCCGCAACCACCAAGGGGCCCAGGATGTTGGGCAGGATGTGCTTGAACATGATGCGCAGGTCTTTGGTGCCGATCGTCCGCGCGGCCTCGATATACTCCTTCTGGCGCACCGAGAGCACCTGCCCGCGCGTGAGGCGCGCCATCGTCTCCCACGCGGTCAGCCCGATGCCGACGAAGATGAAGAGCAGGCCGCCCAACTTCGCGTCGAGCTGGCTTAACGAGTAGGCAAAGGTTCCCGGCTCGATCGTGGACGTGGTCCCTCGGAAGAAGGCCATCATCAGGATGATGAACAGCAGGCTGGGGAAGCCGTAGAGCACGTCGACGATACGCATCATGAAGTTGTCGACCCGGCCCCCCACGTAGCCGGAAATGGACCCAAAGACCACGCCGATGAGCAGGCTCAACAGCGGTGCGATCAGCGCCACCGTCAGGGAGACGCGCGCGCCGTAGATCACGCGGCTGAGCAGGTCACGCCCGACGTAATCCGCGCCGAGCGGGTAGTCCGAGCTGATCTTGGCGTAGGGCTTCATGGAGGGGAACACCGACAAGATCCACTCAGGCACCTTGTTGTTATCCACGAGCTTCTGCTGCGCGAAGTGCTTTGGCGCAACAACGGGCGCGAGCACCGCG
>CAZMIS010000320.1:0-5268 GCA_964566325.1 uncultured Anaerolineales bacterium | reverse complement strand
AGCGTTTGGGAATGCAGCCGCGGGGCCCCGCCGCACACGGCGCCGGAGCATGCCTACTGGCATCTGGCCGGGTATGACCCCGAGTCGCTGCATTACGGTCCATCATGGCGCGTCTACGCGCTGGTGAACGGCCAGCCCACGCCCATGGGCGACAGCAGCACCGATCCGGTGCCCTGCTCCGAATACCTGTGGGGCAGCCCTGGCGTCGAACGCGTGGGGGCCCACACGGCCGCCGTGCTGAGGGACATCGCGACGCGCTACCCATTGCTGGATGGCATTCACCTGGATCGGGTCCGCTATCCCGGTCGCCAGTATTCGCACGATCCGGAGACGCTCGCCGCGTGGCACGCGACTGCGCCGCCCGTCGCGTTCGAGGACTGGCAGCGCGACCGTCTGAGCGGCTGGGTGGCGCGCTCTGCGGCTGAGATCAAGGCAGTTCGCCCCGACATCACCCTCAGCGCGGCTGTCTGGTTCACTTACAAGAAGACGGCGGCCATGACTTTCCCAACGTCGCAGGGCTACGCGGACTACTACCAGGACTCGCACCGGTGGCTGGCGGATGGCAGCGTGGATGCCATCGCGCCGATGATCTACGGTGCGACGTTCAACGGCGACTTCGCCAAGTGGAAGGTGCTTGCGGAGGATCACGTCCGGGTGCAGGCGGAGCGCCAGGTCTGGTTGGGCATCGGCGGGGACATGCCGGAGTTCGATCGCATCGCTGAGCGCATCGCCGCTGCCCGGGCGCTGGGCGCCAGGGGCGTAGCCATCTGGTCGGCCGGGGCGATCGACACCAGGGGCTATTGGGACGAACTGCGCGCGGGACCATTCAAGGACCCCGCGCGCTCGCGCTAGAATCTGCGACGACCTCCTGCTGAGCAATGCGCGGTTCAGGCCTTGGGTTTGGCCAGCGTCAGGAAGACATCTTCCAAGGTTGGATCAGTCGGCTCGACGTGGGCATTGAATCCCATCGACGCCAGTGCCGACTGCAAAGACACTGCCGTGTGCTGGCCGGCGAGCGTAATCGCGTGTAGGTGATCCCCTCGCAGGCCCACCTGGAACACCCCGGCGATGTGTTCCAGCGCGTCGAGCGCAGGGATCACGCGATCCACCACGAGATTCCAGGCAGGACCGGGCAAGACATCGCGCTTAAGTGCGGCCGGGGTGTCCATGGCCAGCAGACGTCCCTCGCTCATGATGCCCAGCCGGCGGCAATACTCGGCCTCGTCCATGTAGTGGGTGCTGACGAAGACGGTGGCGCCGGCCTGCGCCAACCCGTCGATGGTGTCCCAGAAGACGCGGCGGGCGACGGGATCCACACCGCTCGTCGGTTCGTCCAGGAACAGGAGCCGGGGCCGGTGCACCAGCGCGATGGCGAGGGCCAGGCGCTGCCGCCAGCCACCGGAGATCTGGCCGGCCCGTTCGTTCTCGCTGCCGCTGAGCCCCACCAGTTCCAGGACTTCCTTGTGGCGCGGGCTCGTGGACGACACCCCGTAGATACCCCCGTAGAAGGCCAGGTTCTCGGCCACGGTCAGCTCGTCGTATAGCGCGAACTTCTGGCTCATGTAGCCGACCAGCGGGCGGATCGCCTCGGTCTGGCGCTGGATGTCGAAACCTAGCACCTCGCCGTGCCCGCTGCTCGGCCGCAGAAGGCCCAACAACATGCGGATCGTGGTGGTCTTGCCTGAGCCGTTGGGGCCCAGGTAGCCCACCACTTCGCCGGCCCGCACCTCGAACGACACGCTGTCCACCGCGGTGAAGTCGCCGAAACGTTTGGTCAGCCCATCGGCCAACACCGCGACCTCATTTGGGAGGCCCTCAGTCACGCGGCGCCTCCCCGGCCGCCCGCTGCAGGGCATCCCCTTGCGACGGAAGCCCTTGCAGGGTGGCAATGAAGACATCTTCCAGCGACGGCGCAATCGCTCGTAGGCCGCGCACGCGCACCCCGGCGCTCGTCAGAGCAGACGAGAGTCGTTCCTGGGTGCTCTCCGCCGGCTGCGCGGCGCCCACCATGGTGCTCGCGACGCTCAGGCGCAGGTGCAGCAGTTCGCCGAAGTTGGCGACGTCCTCCACGTGCGGATCGGCCCGGCAGATTCGCTGCGCCAGGCCTTTGGGTTCGGCCCGCAATTCCAGGATGCGGCCGGCAAGGGGGGCAAGCAGCTCGCGCGGCGCCCCGGTGGCGAGCAGGCGACCGGCGACCATGAAACCCAGCCGGCTGCAGCGCACCGCCTCATCCATGTAGGGCGTACTCACCACCACCCCCGCGCCATCGGCCAGCAGGCGGATGATCAATTGCCAGAAGTCCTGCCGCGTAATCGGGTCCACGCCGCCGGTCGGCTCGTCCAACAGGAGCAGCGGCGGGCGATGGATCAGCGCGCAGGCCAATCCTAGCTTCTGTTTCATTCCGCCAGACAGCTCGCCGGCCATCCGGTCCCTGAAGCCGGCCAATCCGACAAACCCCAGCAGCTCCGCCACGCGGCCGGGCAGGTTCCTGGCGGCGAGACCCCTGACCGAGCCGAAGAAGGCCAGGTTCTCATAGACCGTCAGGTCGTGATACAGCGAGAAGCGCTGCGGCAGGTAACCGATGGCCGCGCGGGCTTGTTCTGCCTGCCGGGCCAGGTCGTGCCCAAGGATGGTTACCTTGCCAGTCTCCAGGCCGAGCGCGCCGACCATCAGCCGGATGGCGGTGGTCTTGCCCGCCCCGTCGGGCCCGACAAGGGCATAGGCCTCGCCGGGCTCGACGGTCAGGCTCACGCCGTCGACCGCAGCGATCGTCCGGCCGGCAGCCGAACGACTGCTGAAATGCTTGGTCAGGCCGCTTGCTTCCAGAAGAGCCATCGCCGCCTACTTGCCGAATGCCACGTCGGCGGGCATGCCCGGCTTGAGCGCGGCGTCGGGGTTCGCGACGGCCACCTTGACTGCGTAAACCACCGCGCGGCGGCCGGCCGGGGTCTGAACGTTGCGGGGGGTGTACTCACCTTTGTCCGCGATGCGCTGCACCGTGCCGGTGAAGACGCGGCCGGGGAAGGAGTCCACCATCACCTGCACCTCCTGGCCAATCGTGACCGTGCCGTACTGATCCTCGGGGAGGTAAACGGTGATCGTGAGATGCGCGAGGTCTGCCAAGACGAGCAAGTTCCCACCCGGCAGCGCCATCTCACCCGGTTCAGCGGCGCGGTCCAGGACGACCCCGGCGATCGGCGACTTGACGGTCATGCGGGCCAATTGCTCGTCGATGACCCCCAAGCCGGCATCGGCGGCCGCGACCTGGCCGCGTGCGGCCTCAGCCTGGGCCGCGGCCGCCGCGACCCCTGCCTCAGCCGCCTTGACCTGTTCCGGCCGCGCGCCCGCTTGCAGCAGGTCCAGGCGCGCCTCTTCCGCGCGTTGCCCGGCCGCTGCGCTGACCAGGGCTGCCGCGGTCTGGCTGACTGCGGCCGAGGCCTGGATGATGCCGGCCTGCGCCTGATCGACGCCGGCGCGGGCCTGGTCCAACTCCGGTGTCGTCGCACCCTTTACCAGCGCGTCGTAGTTGCTCCGCGCTGCCTGCAGGGCCAGGGTGGCGCGTTCCAGGGCCAACGCTTGAGGCATGGCGCCTGCATCACCCCGAAAGCTGATCTTGTCGTAGTCAGCCTGGGCCAGCCTGACCGCGGCCTCGGCCTGCTGGACCTGGACCAGGGCCCCTTCGATCACCTCCGCGCGCGCGCCGCCCCTGACCTGCGCGTACCTGGCGACGGCCTGGCTGCGCCCGGCCTCTGCAGCCTGCAGGGCGCCCCGCGCCTGCTCCAACTGCGCCTGGGCCATGTCGACACGCGCACGGGCCGCGGCGACGGCTTCCTCCTCAGCCCGGAGTTCCTCAGCCCGTGCGCCCGCCCGGAGCTGGTCGAGTTGGGCCCGGGCGGCCGTCGCGTTTGCCTCGGCGGTGCTCAGCGCGGCCTGGGCCACGGCCAGCGCGGCTTCGGCCTGCTTGCGCTGCGCCAGCAGCAAGGCGGTGTCGAAGGACACTAGCACCTGGTTGGCCTGCACAACGTCGCCGGCATCCGCATTGACGGCCGCGACCCTGCCTGAGGTCTCGGCCGAGAGGGTCACTTGCGTGGCCTCGATGGTCCCCGATACGCGGTCGCGGCCGTCCGCCCCGGTGCTGCGTCCCTGCCACCACCAGTACGCGACGCCCGCCAGGCTCAGGATGAGCAGAATCGGCAAGACCCGCCGGGCGCGTGATCGAAGCGAGCTGTGCATGAGGTTCTCCTTTGCAGGACCGGTTTGCGACCGGCCCACCACGCGACGAGTGCGCGGCTCGATGGGCGGAGCGCTTAATCCAACCGCTTGCGGAAGCGCAGCGCGGCGGCGCCCATAATGATGACGGCAAATACGGCCAGGGCGATGACCTCATTCTGAAGCACGTCGATCGCCACTCCCTTGAGCATGATGCCGCGCGTGATGACCAGGAAGTAGCGCAATGGAATCACGTAGCTGACAGCCTGCAAGTACCACGGCATTCCCGCCAATGGGAAGAGAAAACCGGAGAGGAACATCGCCGGCAGCAGAAAGAACATGCTGGTCAGCATGGCTTCCTGCTGCGTGTTGGCCAGGGTCGACACGAACAGCCCCAGCCCCAGCGTCGACACCAGGAACAGGCCGGCGAGCAGGAGCAGCAGGGACAGGCTGCCGTTGATGGGCACGCCGAACATCAGCACCCCCGCGCCGATGACCTCGGCCATGTCGATCATGGCGATCACCACATAAGGCGTCACCTTGCCCACCACCAGTTCCACCGGCCTGAGCGGCGTGACGATGAGCTGTTCGATTGTGCCGCGCTCGCGCTCGCGCACGATGGAGGTGGAGGTCAGCAGGACGGTCATCATCATCAGGATCAGGCCGATCAGGGCCGGAATCATGTAGTACGAGGAGAGCAGGTCGGGGTTGTACCAGACCTGGGTGCGCACCTCCACCGGCATCTGCGCCACGGCCGACTGGCCGCGGGCCGCGGCGCGCTCGACCAGCAAGTTCGTGGCCCGGGTCTGGCCGATCATGGCTGCGGCCGAGAGCGCGGTATTGGCGATCGTCGGGTCCGAGCCGTCGACGATCATGGCCACCTGGGCGGTGTCGCTATTCGCGATGCGGGTCGAGTAGTCGGGCGGGATGATCAGGCCGGCCCGGGCTTGTCCGGCGTCGATGAGCCGGCGCAGCTCGTCTTCGCTGTCGACATCGTAGTCCAGGTGAAAGTAGTCGGCCGCCCGGTACGCGTCCAGCAACTGGCGGGAGGCCCAGGAA
>CAZMIS010000319.1:0-5299 GCA_964566325.1 uncultured Anaerolineales bacterium | reverse complement strand
AGCGACGATGCGCTCCGTCTGAAGGAGTGGGATGATCACTATGGACATGCTGACGGCCACGACCACGGCGGCATACAGCTTGCGCCGGCGCCGCGGGAATGCCAGCAGGGCCACCGCGGCGACACCGAGCCCCGCGGTGAAGAGCAGTCGACCGCTCGCGGCCCATTCCTTCGGGTGTTTCTCCGGGCCGACCGCACCTGCCGCCGCGGCAGCAACCGAAGCCCAGTTGAGCGGCTGGCTGAAGAGTGAGGGTGCGCTCGCCTGCTGTACCGGGAAGCCGCTGAAATCGGTCCTGATGTCGGCCTCGATGTGTTCGCCGGAACGTGCCGCGGGATAGACGAGGTGGACGGATAAGCGCAGCGGCAGGCCGGCGGCGCTGATCCATAGCTCGCCATGGCCGGTCGCGTCGCGGTACTGCTGGGGCGTTTCGAGCGTCACACCGTGCGGCAGCTTGCCCTCGGCCATCAGCTGTTCTTCGAGCCGGTCGCGCAGGTATCGGGCCAGCGCAGGGCCGTTGATGGCGAAACCGTAGCGCCGGACACCGAGAGCTGCCGCGGTTTCGCCGTCTGTAGCGACTTCGGCCACATCCTTGATGCCAGAGAGAAAGGCTAAGGCATCGCCGTTGGGCGCGAAGTTGCCGCTGAAGTCGGTGGTCTCCTGCCAGGCGCCGCCGGCCGACCGGCGGATGGTCGCCTTGCCGCCCTCGACGCGCATCTCCGCGCCGTCGCCCGGGCCGGCCACGCTGCCGCCGCCCTGCCACAGCTTCATGGTTATTGCCTGGCTGGTCAGGTCGACATCGCCTTCGAGGTGCAGGTCCTCGCGCTGCGGGATGCTGCCCGCGTTCGCAATGGAGGGCGCGGGATAGAGGAGTTGGGCCAGCTCCGTGGTGAAGTGATAGGCGCCGAGATCTCTCGCTCGCTGCCAGGCGCGGCGGACGGCCTCGACAGGGCCGGCTTCGCCCGCGTCCGTGCTCGCACGCGACAGGGCGGGCCGGGACTGATTGTTCCGGACGAGGGTTCCAGAGTCGGGCGGTGCGACCTGATCAGTCTGGGGCGGCGACGCGAGCGCGCCAGGCGCTGTGCGAGGGTGGGCCGTCTCGGTCGAGACGGCGATGCAGGCCGTGAGCAGGGCGACGGCCAACAGGGCTGTGCCGAGGGCGACCGCGACACGAACGACGGGACGGCTGGCGGACAGAGGAAGCTGCACTGTACTCCTCCTTGCGGCTGCACCGCACGATGTGAAGCTCTATGATGTGGATGCGTCGCAGTGGGTCGTTACAGCGGCCAGCCTCCCGCGCTTCATGACTCCGTAAACAGTACTCCCAACAGAGGGGGTTGTCAATACTCCATTTGGCATGACATTGTGACTATGTTCTTCATGTAAAGTCGTGATGTGGATGAGTCCGGACGCCGGTGATTAGAAGAGGCGTTCCGCCGCCTCCAGGTTCGGATCGCGTCCGGTGCGAAAGTCCCGGATCGTCCAGCGCACATCAATATCCGGCGCGATGCCGGGCCTTCGATGAGCGCACCGTTTATAAGGGAAGACTCGCCGGCCGCATCAGCATCCCGGCGAGTTTGCGGCTTGGTCGGGTGAGTAGTGTGACCTGGTCAGTTGGCCCGTGCACGCCGGAGCGGTGTCAGTCACACCTTAACGATAGAGGCCGGCTTGCGCCGGCCTATGAGACTTTAGCTCCTGGAGGAGGACTCGAACCTCCAACCTTGCGGTTAACAGCCGCTTGCTCTGCCGATTGAGCTATCCAGGACCACTGACCCGCACATTATACGAACAACCGGCCCGTCCGTCAAAAAGCCGGGGGCGCGGTCTCAGCCCAGGTAATCGCGCAGCTTGCGGCTGCGTATCGGATGCCGCAGCTTGCGCAGCGCCTTAGCCTCGATCTGCCGGATGCGCTCACGCGTCACGCCGAACTCCTGCCCGACCTCCTCCAACGTGCGCGCGTTCCCGTCCTTCAACCCGAAGCGCATCTCCAACACGCGGCGCTCGCGTTCGCTCAGCCCGCGCAGGATCTCGTCCATCTGTTCCTTCAACAGGTGCCGGCTGGCCTGGTCCGCAGGCCCGGGCAGGCTGTCGTCCTCGATGAAGTCACCCAGCGAACTGTTCTCCTCAGTGCCGACGGGGGTCTCCAGCGACATCGGCTCCTGCGAGATGCGCATCACCCGGCGCACCTTCGCCGCCGCAATCTGCAGCCGCCGCGCCAACATCGTCTCCAAGGGCTGCCCGGTCGCCTGCGTGGCCTCGATCAGCTCGCGGTCCTCCGGGGCCAGATAGTCCATCTCCAACGCGATCTCTTCCGGCGTCGGATCACGGCCCAATTCCTGCATCAGCCGCCGCTGCACCCGGATCTGCCGGTTGATGCTCTCCACCATGTGCACCGGAATCCGGATCGTGCGCGCCTGGTCCGCAATCGCCCGGCTGATCGCCTGGCGAATCCACCAGGTGGCATACGTGCTGAACTTATACCCCAGCGTCGGGTCGAACTTGTCCACCGCGCGCAGCAGACCGATGTTCCCCTCCTGGATCAGGTCCAGCAACGACATGCCGCGACCCACGTAGCGCTTCGCCACGCTGACCACCAACCGCAGGTTGGCCTGCGCCAGCCGCTGCTCCGCACTTCGCCCGCGCTGCCGCGTCAACGTCAGCATGTCCCGCGTTTCAGGATCAAGGTCATCGCGCTGCAACTCGGCGGCCGCCTTCACGCCCGCCGCGATGGCGTTCGCCAGCGTGATCTCCTCCTCGCCAGACAGCAGCGCAGTCCTGCCGATTTCGTGCAGGTACATCCGCACCGGATCGCTCGAAAACGTCGGGTCTCCCCACTCGTCGAGCACCTCGTCCAGCGGCTTGCGCGCCTCGCGCTCGACCTCCTGCTCCAGCGTGATGTCGCGCTCGATCGCCGGAACCGCTCCCTCCTCGGTGCCGTCCGGCAACATCGTGGGCAGGCCATCCGGCCCTAACGCGACCCGCACCTCGACCAGCTCGTCGCCCGTAGCATCCGCCTCCGGCGCAACGGTGACGTCGGAGGGCGGCTGCGGAGCTGCTTGCTTTCCCTTCGATGCACGACGCTCAGAGCGGACCGGCTCGCCCGCCCGCGCATCAGATCGGGAATCAGGCGTGCGCCGCCGGCGTTCGGCGTTTGTTGGCATTGTTTCCTCTTTGAGCTCAGTTCTCAGCCAGCGGCTTGCGCTGAGCCAGTACTCCGGCAATGGAGCGCATGTTAAGCAGCTTCTGAATGTAGCGCTTCTGCGCCGCGTAGGTCGTCATCAGCTCGTGCAGCCGTCGCGTCTCATCGCGATCTTCGGCCTCAGTACTCTCCCGCATCAGGAGCTCCAACTGCTGCACCTGGCGCCGCACATTGCGTTCCCGGATGCGTAACACCGAGTCGCCCAGATCCTTGATCAACTTCTCGTCTGTCAGGGACGGTCGCTTCTGCACCTCCGCAACCGCAGCCCGCGCCCGGGAGGACAAGGGCTCCTCCAGATCGCGCATACGATCTTCAACGCTCGCCTCGCCCTGCGAAGCCGGCAGCGCCATCACCAGGGCCAGCAACGCCTGATTCTCCGCCCCGCTCATGTCGTCCATCGAGAGCGGGGGCGCCTGCTGCCCGATCATGTCTTCGTCCAGCCCGGCCAGAAGCTCGGGCCGCACCAGCAACCAACCGAGGATATACTCCTCCGGGCCAAAGACGTCCGGCCTCGTCACCTTCTTGCCAGGGCTCTTCGCCACAGGTCGCTGCGCCGCCGGCGCCGCCTCGCCCGACCGGGCCCGCCGCTCGTCCACGCGGCCGCTGCGCGCGATCTGCTCGGCCACCAGGCGTTCATCCATCTGCACGGAACGAGCGAGTATCTGGATGTAATGCGTCCGCTCGATCGGATTGGACACCTCGAGGAGCAGCGGCGCCAGCCTGTCTATTGCCCGCGCCTTGCCCTGGCCACTGGCAAGGTCTTCCTCACGCGTCACCAGCGCGAGATAGTAATCCACGATCGGCCGCGCCTCGGCGAGCACCTGTCGCCAGCGCTCGACGTCCCGGTAGGCCAGTTCGTCAGGATCCAACCCGTCGGGCAGCGCAGCGATGCGCAGCTGCGCCTTCAGGCGGCTCTCGTGGCGTACAAGACCGGAGGGGCTGAACACGGCCTCCCAATCCCGATCCAGCGACTGCCGCGCCGCCTCGAGCCCGCGCACCGCAGCATGCTCGCCGGCCACGTCAGGGTCCAGCGCCAGGGTGATGTTGCCCGTATAGCGCTTCAGCTGGCGCATCTGCGCCTCCGTCAGCGCTGTGCCCATCCCGGCCACCACGTTCCCCACGCCCACCTGGTGCGACATCAGCACGTCCATGTACCCCTCGACGATGACGGCCAGGTCAGCATCGCGGATGGGCTTGCGGGCCACATCGAGGCCGAACAGCACACTTCCCTTGTCAAAGAGCGGCGTCTGCGGCGAGTTCATGTACTTCGGGCTCGGATGCTCCGGGTCCTCCCGCAGGATACGGGCCCCGAAGCCGATGGTCCGGCCCTGCAGGTCACGGATCGGGATCATCAGCCGGCCGCGGAAGCGGTCGAAGTAGCTCCCCGTCTCCTCCTTGCGGATGATCAGGCCGGCCTCTTCGATCTCCTCCGGACGATAACCCTTACCCTGCAGACGGTTCTTAAGCGCGTCCCAACTGTCGAGCGAGTAGCCGATCTGCCAGGCGTCCAACGTCTCGGTCGTCAGCCCCCGCCGTGCCAGGTAATCGCGGGCGATCGCCGCCTCGTCGGACTTGACGAGCAGATAGTGAAAGTATGCCGCGGCATCAGCCTGCATCGCTCGCAGGCGCTCGATACGCACCTCGTCGCCGGACGCGGCCTCGGTCTGGGGCTTGAGCTCGACGCCGGCCTTCGCGGCCAGCAGCGCCAGCGCATCTCCGAAGTCCAGGTTCTCCCGCTTCATCACGAAAGAAAAGATGTCTCCCCCCACGCCGCAGGCTCCGAAGCAATGCCAGTTCTGGCTGTCCGGAAACACGACGAAAGAGGGCGTCTTCTCGTTGTGAAACGGGCACAGCCCCTTGTAGGTCCGGCCCGCCTTCTTAAGCTGCACGTATGACGAGACCACGTCGATGATATCGAGGCGGTCCTTTATCTCATCGATCACGCTCATGCTGGGCACTCAAAACCCCTGCCATCCCCGCCGGACGCCGATCCGGGGGAGAGCAGTATTATAGCCGCGCGACGGGCGGAGTGTCAAACGAAATTCGAACCGTAACTGTTCACCGTTAGGGTAAAGGAGATCAGGAGGAGGCGGCCTGGGCTGT
>CAZMIS010000318.1:0-5348 GCA_964566325.1 uncultured Anaerolineales bacterium | reverse complement strand
GTGGGTCAGTTTTCAGGCGTAAACCCGGGTCAAAATTCAGACGTAATCAACAACACCTTCGGGCGCCGTTTCTCACGCCGCCGTTGCGCAATGTAACCCCGCACGGTCGGCTCACTGCCCTGGTAGCCCGCCTGCACCAGTGCTTTGAAGATGAGCTGGCCCGTGTAGCGTTGTTTCGGCGGCAGCTTTTCATTCTCGGCCAGCAGCTCATCGATCCGACCTTTGTAAGGACCCAGGATCGGCGCCGGGCGGGGCGCTTTCAGCGTATACACATCCGCCTCGGCCGAGGCGAGCGCCTTGGCGATCGTCTTGCGGGAAACATGCAGCTCACCGGCAATCTGCCGCAGGCTTTTCTGTTCGATGAAGTAGGCGCGCCGGATCTGTTCGCGGTCTTCCACACTGATCATCCTTTCCTCCGCACCATGGATTCTGACCTCCATGATAGCGGAGCTTGGCTCAGGTGGTTCCCTTTTCGATTATCAAAGTGCGCCCCAGTGGTTCCCTTTTAGAATATCAAAAACACTCTGCGGCTGGCAGATTCCGGTGCGGTCGATCTCGCTCATAGAGAAACCTCCCAGGTCCTTAAGCCAACCGAAGGCTGGCACGACCTGGGAGGTTTCGACTCAGGTCTATCCTCCGGCCCTACTTCACCTCTGCCGCGCCGGTCTTCGCCGAGCCGGGCGCGAAGATCGAGACCACCCGCTCCAGTTGCTCGTAGACGAAGTCCTGCTTGAAGCCCGCCAACACGGCCACCAGGTACGGGATCAGCCGCGCGCCCGTTGCCGCGTTCGCATCCGCCAGGTTCACCTGCACGATCAGGAACCCCCCGGCCAGGATCAGGAAGGTGATGGCGCCCAGTACCAGGCCCATCAGCGGCTGCACGTAGTACCACATGCTGTAGTGCTTGTCGAAGTCCTGCCGGTCCGCGATGTGGTACCACAACGCATACAGTGCGCCCACCACGCCGCCGATGCCGCCCCACAGCATGGTGTTCAGGATCGGTGACAGGTTGTCCAGCTGCGGCTGGCCGATGCGGCCCCAGATGCGCACGTACTCGGTGATCTGCCCGGCGAACACCAACCCCGCCGTGAACACAGCCATCCAGAACCCCAGATACAGGAAGAGCCACGGCCCGAGGAAGCGCGCCTGCCGGCGGCTCTGGCGCCGCCGCGCAACCGCGGTCGCCACCTGCATCACCCGGTACTCCGCGTTGCCGAACTCCTCCGGCGTGTCGATCATCAGCTGGCGCGCCTCGCGCAGCATCTCCAGAAGCTTCTGCGCCACATCGGGCGGCGTGCTGAACTCCTCTGAGATGTCCTTGTAGAGCTTATCGATCTGTGCGTGAAACTGCCGCTGCCACTCTGTATCGCGCACCTTGTCCAGCCGCTGGATCACGTCGGCCTTCTGGCCTTCGTTCCGGATCACCGCGGGCGGGAGCACGGTCACGACGTCGCCTTCCTTGCCCGGACCGGGGGGCACGGCCCGCGGGTCCGGCACGCCGGCGATCAACTCCGAGCCGCTGGTGTTGCGAATGGGTGCATCCATGATGATCGCGCCGAAGCGCTTCGTTGCCGGAAGCGGGCGCTGGGGCAGGGTGGACAGGTGGCTGCCCGGGCCCGGCTCGGGCGAGCGCGCCTGCCTGGAGGGATCGGCTTGGACAGGTGTCTCCGCGCCGGTTGCCTCAACTTCCAGCAGGGCGGCCAGTGCTGCGTCCGATTCTGCGGATACTGCTTTTCCTGGGGTGTTGCTCGATCCGTTACGTTTCATGCCAGACTCTCCGCTATTCTGTGTCGCCGTGGCGACTGCCTCCGCACGCGCGTTGCGAGGTCCACCTTCGCGGTCATCTCGGCGAAAGTTATACATTATATACTAGATATCGGGGCGGTTGTCAACTATTAACTATTTATTTTTGGCAGCAGCGCGCATGCCGAGCCAGCGGGTGTAGAGGTCATTGTCGATGCCGATGCGCGCGAGGACGCGGCCGACCGTGCCGTCGACGAGTTCGTCGATCGTGGTGGGGCGCCCGTAGAACGCGGGCACGGGGGGAAAGATGATGTAGCCGATGCGGGCGGCCTGGGTCATCTGCTCGAGGTGGCCCAGGTGCAGCGGGGTCTCGCGCACCATGAGGAGCACGGGGCGCCCCTCTTTCATCTGCACGTCGGCCGCGCGGGTGATGAGGTCGTCGCCGAAGCTGTTGGCGATCGAAGAGAGGCTCTTGATGCTGCACGGCGCGACGATCATGCCCATCGTCTCGAACGAACCGCTTGCGATGGCCGCGCCGATGTCGCCCGGCCGGTAGGACACGCCGGCCAGCGCCTCGACGTCGCGCGGGTCGTAATCCGTCTCCTGGCTGATCGTCATGCGCGCGGCCTGGCTCATCACCAGGTGCGTCTCGATCCCGGGGGCCGCGCGGAGTACCTCGAGCAACCGGATGCCGTAGATCTGGCCCGACGCGCCGGACATGGCGATGATCAAGCGCTTCATTTGGTCCCCCAGTGCACCGCGACGGTGCCCAGCATGGCCGTCCGATACTGCACGTCCCGCAGGCCCGCGGATGCCATGATCTGTGCCAACTGCGCGGGCCGCGGGAAGTTCACGGCCGAATGCGGGAGGTAGGTGTAGGCCGAACGCTGGCCGCTGATCAGGCCGCCGACCAGGGGCACGATGCGGAAGAAGTAGAACCGGAAGAGCGAACCGAACACCTTGCCGCGCGGCAGCGTAATTTCCAGGCAGACGACCCGCCCGCCCGGCCGGACCACGCGGACCTGCTCCGCGAACGCCTGACGGATGTCCACCACGTTGCGCATCATGAATCCCGAGGTCGCCGCGTCGAACGCGTTGTCCTGGAAGGGGAGCGCCAGCGCATCGGCCACCGCGAAGGGGAACGACGCGCCCGCGACCTTGCCGCGCCCGCGGCGCATCATCTCCGGGGTCAGGTCGACCCCCACCGCGCGCAGCGTCGGATCCTGTTTCAGCGCCTCATACCCGATATCGCCGGTGCCGGTGGCCACGTCCAGCAGGCTGCCGCCGCGGGGCAGGCGGCACAGGCGCACGACCGTGCGCCGCCAGACCTGGTCGCGGCCGAGGGTCATGAGACGGTTCATCAGGTCGTAGCGCGGCGCGATGTCCGTGAACATGCGCTGCACGTAGGATCGCTTCTCTTCTATCGGCGGCAAGACCGTCTTCGGATCGCGCACGCTCACACTCCCTCACGCATCCCGCAGGAACATCCAGGGCGCCAGAACCCGCTCAAGCCAATCCACGACGAAATAGAGGATCAGGCCGAGCAGGCTCAGCGCCACGACGCCGGCATACATGTCCGCGTAGGCCAGGCGTCCCCAGCTGTCGACGATGATGTAGTATCCCAGGCCGGAATTGGTCGCGAATGACTCCGCGAAGAACAGCACCGCGACCGCGGTGCCGATGCTCACGCGCAGTGCGGTGAGCGCCGCGGGCACAGAGGCCGGCGCGTACACGAAGCGGAACAGCGCACGGCGGCCCGCGCCCAGCGAACGCACCGAGTAGATCAGCTCCGGACGCAGCGCCACCGCCTGGTCGCGCACGACGACCAGGATCTGGAAGAACAGGATCAGAAAGATAATGAAGATCTTGCTCGTATCCCCGATCCCGAAGAGCAGCAGGATCACGGGCAGCAGCACGATCTTGGGGATCGGATACGTGATATAGATGATGGGCGAAAAGATCCGGTTCAGCGCCGGACTCTGGCCCAGGATCAGCCCGACCGGGACCGCGGTCAGCATGGCCAGCACGATGCCTGCCAGGACGCGATAGCCGCTGACGACGAAATGGCGCGCCAGGCCCCGCGGTACGGCACGCACGAACGCCTGCGCCACCTCCCACGGGCCGGGCAGCACGTCGGTGCGGAGCAGCCAGCTCAGCCCCTGCCAGAGGATCAACAGGGCCACTGTGCCGAGCGCCAGGTCACGTTTGCGCATCACCGCACCTCGGCGCCGGCCGTGACGGCTGCCAGGGCCGAGCGCAGCTCAGCCACCTTCTCAAAGAACCCGGCTTCCAACCGATAGGCCGCCAGCCCTGCGCCCGGATTCTCGATGATGCGCGGCGCCACGTTGGGCGGGTTGCCGAGCACCAGGATGCGCCGCCCCAGGAACACCGCTTCCTCGATGGTGTGGGTGACCACCAGCGTCGTGACGCCCGTCTCCTCGCGCAGCTCCACGGTCAGCCGCTGGAGATCCTCGCGCGTGACCGCATCGAGCGAGGAGAACGGCTCGTCCATCAGCAGCAGGTTCGGCTGTTGCAGCAAGCTGCGCGCGATGGCCGCGCGCTGGCGCTGGCCGCCGCTGAGCTGGCCGGGATACTTATCGCGCTGGTCAGCGATGCCCAGGCGGGCCAGCCACGCGTCCACGTCCCCGGGCGTGATATCCTGCCGGGGATACGGCCTGGGCGCGGGGCCGTCGTCCCCCTTGCCACGGTAGAAATGGCCCAGCCGCATGGGCAGCGCCACGTTCTCCCACACCGTGGCCCAGGGCAGGAGGCCGTAGTCCTGCAGGACCAGCCCGGTCGCGGCTCGCGGCCGGGGGACGGGATGGCCGTCCACAAGGATCCGGCCGGCTTTCGGCTGGCGCAGGCCCGCGATCAGGTAGAGCAGAGTGCTCTTGCCGCAGCCCGACGGCCCGATCAGCGCCCACGCCTCGCCCGCGGCCACCGACCAGGAAAAGCGATCGAACACGGGCAGCCCGTCGCCATAGGCGAAGGTCAGGTCGATCACCTGGACCATCGGCGCCGCGGTCACGTCGCGCATTCGCTACTCGGTCCACTTGGGCCGCTGGCCCAGCCGGTCGATGGCGGGATACGCCTTGCGCACCGCGAGCACCAGGGGAATGCCGGCCACCGCGCCGAGGAGCGCCTGGAACGAATTGAGTGGAATGTCCGCGGCAGAGGTAGGCAGCCCCACGATGAGCGCGCCGCCGGCCAGGTAGCCGCCCACCATCGCGATCGCGCCCGCCAGCCACGCCAGGACCAGGCGCACCATGCTCGTCTGGCGGTAGCCGATCAGCCCGATCAGCAGGCCCTGCAGGCCGTGCACGACCAGGCTGACGGGCGCGTAGACCGGGTAGCCGATCAGGTCCGCGATGGCGGTCCCGATGCCGCCGGCGATGGCGGCCACCCACGGGCCGAAGGCCAGCCCGGCGAACACGATCGCCACATCCGAGAGGTTCGCGTACCCGCGCGCCGGGGTCGGCACCCGGATCGCCAGCGTAAACACGGCCGTCAACCCGATCAGGGCGGCCAGGAGGGCAATCATGGCCGGGGTCAAACGTTGCTTCCTCAATGAATCTCCTCCCACCGCGCAGGCAGGACCTGCACCA
>CAZMIS010000317.1:0-5351 GCA_964566325.1 uncultured Anaerolineales bacterium | reverse complement strand
GACCGCCTCGTCGTACCACAGGCTTTGAGCGTCCAGCCGCCAGACGCGCAGGCCGAAGGCCAGCAGGAGCAGGCCGATCAGGACGGCGCGTACGAGCTTCTTCAAGGCAACGAATCCTATCGCGCCAGGGAGGCGCAGCACTCCGCCACCAGCAGGCAGCAGGCATCGGGGCGCGGCTGGGCCGTCGGATCCACGGTGACTGCCCCCAAGACGACCTCATCGCCGGGCGGGTTCCCCGCGCCGGCGACTCGGCGCAGGCGCTGCCCCGTACGCCCATCATACCACCCTGCGACCAGCTCATACTGGCCCGGCGCCAGGTCGGGCGGCACCGCGAGCGAGTGTGCGTCGATCCCGCCCATTTTGCCGTCGCCCGCAGGCTGCCACGTGGTTGCCGGCCGAGGGACGAACCACGTCGGCTGGCCGTCTCCCTGCGACACGGTCTTGCCTGTCACGTCCCGCAGGTGGACGAACACGCCATAATCGAACGGCGTCCTGTCGTCCGCCTGCCAGTAGAACAGCACGGTGAATGCGCTCCCCGGCGCAGCGGCCGCGGGCGCGCTCCACTCGGCGAGGCGCACCTGCCACCCGTCGGCGGCGAAGGCCGCATCCGCAGTGACGATGGGAGTGAGTGCACCCTCATAGACCGACAGGCGGCCTTCCCGCCGGATCATGCCGGGCAGGCGCAGCGCGCCATCGGCCGCGACCTCGGCCCGGGCCGACACACCTTCCGGCTGCCCAGCCGCCGCCCGCGAATCCGCCGCCTCCTGCGAAGCAGGGGCGGGCTGCTCCAGGACCGACGGCGTGACCGTGCGGCTGCCGCTCGTCACGCGCACGACAGGCGCGAACTGGCGCGGAAGGAACCAGGCCCCCGCCTCGATGACAATCGCGTCGCCGGGGTCCCAGTCGGAGGGGGGATGCCAGACCAACCCGGGCGCGGGCCGGAGGTCGCTGCTGTCTGCGAGTGTGCCGGCCGGCGCTCGCACCTCGGTGTGAATCTCGGTATCCCCGGCCAGACCCTCATCGACCTGCCAGTAGTAGCGCAAGCGGGTCAGCCGCCACCGCTCATCGTCCACCACGTCGTATCCGAGCAATCGCAGCCCCGGGCCGAACCGAATATCGGTGGCGATGGCAGGTTGCGGCACGTCAGCGCGAACGAAGGTGAGGAAGTCCGGAGGAAGCGCCCTGTTGGTCTCGCCCTTGGCCAGCAGGATGAAACCGTCCGCCGCATCTGCCACCCCGAAACCCTCTGCGCCGATCAGCCGCTCGACCTGCGCCTTGACGTCGTTTGGATCCATGCCGGTGACACCGGCGACGTCGATCAGCACGTGGGTCGCCTGCGCAACGACGGGAAAGACGTGGACCGTCTCACGGTGCGCCACGTGGGGGTGCACCGCCGGCGACGCGGACACGGCCGCGTCCGCGGGGATCTGCACCAGGAGGCGATCGAGAGTGCGATGGTGCGCGGTCAGTTCGGGCCACTGGAATGGGCGCGCCAGCGGGGTCCAGCCTCGTTCGACCTGCGCGCCTCCCACCCACAGCAACAGCCAGGCCGCGCCAAGCGCGGCCACGGCCGACGTGTTCGTGAACATCGGGCTGAGGCGCACGGGCACCTGCCGCTCGATGATGCGCTGCAGCCGCCGCGCGCCGTAGATGGCGGCGATCACCAGGGCGGGCGCCAATGGCGCGGAGTATTGCAGCTCGCCCGAGAACTGGCCGGGCATGCGCGACAGGACGTTGGCCACGAAGACTGGCAGCCCCAGTACAAGGTACTCCGGCGCCACCAGCGGCAGCCAGCCAACGGAGCGCAGCAGGTCCAGCAGGTAGTCCAGCCGGCCCGGCTCGCGCAGCAAGGTGAACAGGGCAGCCACAGGGCTGGCGCCGGATCCGCCGGACGCCATGAATCGGTTCGAGAGGGAGATGGGGCCGTCCGTTCCGTAGTACTGCCTCGCCAGCGGCGCGACGATCGCAAACGTCGCGATGGCAAACCAGGCGACGCTCACCAGGAACAGCACCAGCCCATGAAAAGCGGCGCTGTTCGTGTCGGTGAGATCGGGCTTCCTGCGCCGCAGGGGCCTGCGCCGCAGGGACGCCTTCAGGTCGGGATCGCTGAAGACGAGGAAAAGCCCCAACATGGCGGTGAGGGCCGGCAGGTTCTCCCTGGCCGCCATCACCAGCACAGCCCAAAACCACATCGGACGCCATCGCCGTTCCGTGCCGTACCAGAAGGCGAAGAGCAGCGGCGCCACAGCGAACGGATCCGCGTGGAAGCCCGCCACGTTGGCCGCCTGCAGCGGGGGCGACAGCAGATAGGCGACACTGAAGGCGAGCGCCAGCCACTCCGCGCGGACGCTGTCCCGGGCGGCTCCCTCCTGCCCCGTCTCGGTCAGCCCGCGGAACGTGCGCCGCGCGATCCAGAAGACCGGCAGTGCACCGATGGCCAGCGCGATCGATTGGATGATGAGCATCGCCCGCACGTCGGGCCACACCAGGTAGACCAGGGAGAGGGGCAGCAGGATCAGCTCGAGGTGCTCCGCCGCGCGCGGCGCCTGGACCGCGCCCAGCGTGCGCTCCAGGAACCGGCCGTGAACGGTGTTCCACATCGGCTGAGAGATGTGGGAGAGGTCGGCGGCAGAGGTGTTCAGGGTCGCGTGGCGTTGGATCGTGAACGCGCTGAAGAACAGCGCGTACGCGCAGATGGCCACCCACAGCAGGACCGCGGGCGCGCGAAGACGGCGCATGCGCGCCGTTACGTCAATTCGCTGCATAAGCGCTCCGAGTATGCGGCGGCCCAGGCGCCCGACCCTTCCCGGCTCCGGTGCATGACCGATGAGCCCGATCTATGCCGAGCGGCGCCGCAGCAGCTCCCGCAGATTCGTGATCTCCAGCTCCAACTGCCTGATCTCGGCGAGCACGGACGGCGATGCACCCAGCAACTCCTGCGCCCGGACGCCCTCCAGCTCGACGAGCCTGGCCCGGCGCAGGTTCAGCTGGAGAACGAGCGAACTCGTGTCGTGTTCTCGCTGCCGTGCAAAGACCGTGCGCATGGCATCCTGCGAGGTCTGCATGGACGGCACATGCGGCAGGGTCCTCACCTGGGTTTCGAGCCAGTTCTGCAGGAACACGTTGCCGATCGCCAGGCTGGCGCCCATCTTCCGCAGATAACCGAGCGCTTCCAGGTTGGCGACCCGTTGCTTCAGTTCAGCCGGGTGCTCGAAATCCATGCGTTGCAGTTCGCGCGGGTTCGCCCGATGGATCTGGTAGATGCTCAAGAGCAATTCGCGATCTGCCTTGGTCAACTGCCTGAAATCATACTCCAGGAAGCCCGCAATCATCGAATCGACGCGCAGGTCTGCATCGGATGGCAAGCGGAGGGTGCCGTCCTCGAGGAGGAGTCGTGAGCAGAGGTGCTGAAGCAGAAGGGGATGGTTGTTGGTGGCATCCTTGATCGCAGAGAGCACGGCCGCAGTGGCCTTGATCCGCCCTCCGCGCGGCGCCTGCGTTCGCAGGATCACTTTCCGGGCATCGGTGGCCGCGAGGCTGCCGACCGTGTGGGACATGTCGAAGCCGCCGAGGAACGGAGAGGTGGGCCAATCCCGGCACACGTCATACAGCCGATAGATGGCGCGGGTCGATGCCATCACCGACCGGACCCCTGCCCCCCCGGTCAGCACCCGGTGCAGCCGCTGCATGGCTGCAGGTTCGTTTGCCGCGATCTCGAGCAGCGCCTCCGGCTCATCGCACAGCAGCAGCAGCTCGCGGTTCGCACGCACTGCCAGCCGCCGGATGTGCGTCAGCAGCGTCAGCGCATCCTGCTCGTCAGCCAGTGCAGGCGGTAGCCCCAACGGGGCAAAACGTACGAGATGATCACGGACCGCATCAGCCAGACAGCGACCCAGGTCTGCATAGGATACACACCCCTGCATGTCCCAGTAGAGAGGAATCAGGTGGCCCGCGTCAGAGGCCAGGAACTCGATCTGGCGCAGTAGCGACGTCTTCCCGACTCTACGATTGCCGACGATCCAATGTGCACGCGCCTGGCCCTCCAGCACGGTGGAGAGCAGGGCTTCCCGACCATAGTGCTCCCGCCCGGTCACGAATGCGCCAATTACGTAGGGGTTTCGCACCTACGGCCTCGCCTCTCATTCAGGATGCTGTGATTCGTCCGCCGGGCCCGCAGCTGGCCTCGAAGTCGGCGGCCAACAACCGCGTGCGTCCGGCAGCGAGCATGCGCTGGACCGCGGCCGAAGCACACGTCAGAAGGCGACCTGGCCGGCCGCCGCTGCTGGTGACCGCGTGCGCCAGCGCGGCCTCGTCCCAGTCATACAGCCCGCTGAGCCGCCGGCGCAACAGATCGTGCGCCCGGTCATCTCGGAGGGGCGCGAGCGAGATGCGCTCGAAGGCGGGCTCAATCACATCCAGCCAGGAGGGCGCCCCCTCGGCTGCCGCAACGATGCGAAATCCCGCGTCCATGAGCCCGTACACCAGGGAGGCGGTTGCCTGAACGCGGGCCGGGTCGCCGGCTCCTGCGCCGTCGAGCAGCGCGGTCAGGCGAACCTCCCGGGATCTGAGGGCGGGCGCCAGCCACCGCATCACCAACACCAGGTCAGCCTTGAACTCGTGCGCACCATAGGCCACATCAGGCGCCTCGCGCCACAGCAACGCCGGCTGCTCGCCGGTCATGACCGGCTCCAGCGCGGCCAGCACCCGGCCGAACAGGACGTGATGCCAGCGAGCCGGAGCGTCGGCCTCGAGATCGATGTACGCGGAAGGCGTCAATGCGGCGCCCCTGTTGGTGCGGGACAACAACGCCTGGAGGTCGTGGAGCATCGTGGTCTTGCCCATGCCCCACTCACCGAGCAACAGGACATGCCCGCTCTGCAGCGCCTGCGCCAGCTTCGCCAGCGTTACCCCCCGATCCTCGTAGAAGTCCTCCGCCTGGACAGGCGCGTCTGCCGGGGCCTCCCCGAACGGGTTGATGCCCCGCGCGACGACCTCGCGCACCCGCGCGGCCGCCCGCGCCGCGACTGCTCGCCTGACGCCGCGAATCAGTGACAGGAGGAGCGCGGTCCCGCCCAGCGCGGCCAGAACGATGACCGTTCCGAGCGCGACCGGCTCTGCGATATCCCGGCGCACCGTCAGGCCCATGGGCAGGTGCACGAGCGCAGGGACGACGATGGTGACGTTCATGCGCGGAGAAATGTTGAACCCCTCATCCTGCGCCCAGACCTGGAGCGAGTTGCGGCCCTCGACCAGGCGTGACTCGCGGTAACTCCCGTAAGCCTGAAGGTCCAGCACACGCGGAGCCGCATCGACGCCCTCAAGCTGCACAAAGACCAGGAGGCGCTCGTCGG
>CAZMIS010000316.1:0-5352 GCA_964566325.1 uncultured Anaerolineales bacterium | reverse complement strand
TGTGCCCGTCTTGGGTCCACACGCCCCCCGTCGTAGCCTAGGGCCTTGTGCCCGTGGGCTACGTCCCCGTCCGGCCCAGCCCGTGGCGGGCTGCGTAGGCGATCACCTGGGCGCGGTTCTGCAGGTGCAGCCGGTCCATGATCTGGCTGACGTGGTAGCGGATGGTCGCCTCGCTGAGGCAGAGCGCCTCGGCGATCTGTGCATACGTCAGACCCTGCGCCAGCAGCGTCAGGATCTCGATGTGCTGCGGCGTCAGCGCTTCCGCCGCGGCTCCGGCCGGCGTCCCCGCCGGGGCTTCCGCTTGGGCCTCCGCCCGCCGCGCCTGCCGGCTGAACTCATCGAGCACCCGGGCCGCCAGCTCCGGGGGCAGCGCGGCGCCCCCGCGGGCCACCTGCCCGAGCATCTGCAGGAAGTCGTCGGCGCTCTCGCTCTTCAACAGGTAGCCGCTCGCGCCGCTCTTGATCGCCTCGTACAGATGCTCGTCGCTCGATGAGACGGTCAGCATCACGATCTTCACTTCGGGCATCTCCGCCTTGATCATGCGCGTCGCCGCCAGTCCGTCGCAGACGGGCATCTCGATGTCCATCAGGATGAGCTCCGGGCGCAGGCTCCGCGCCTGCTGCAGCGCCTCCATCCCGTTCGCGGCCAGGCCAACCACCTCGTAGCCGCTGGCGGCCAGGAGGACCTTCAAGGAGTGCAGGAAAAGCGCGTGATCGTCGACGATCAGTGTCTTCATGTTTCCTCCTGCATGGGCACGTGCGCCACCACCTGCGTCCCCTGTCCCGGGCTCGAGATCACCGCCAGGCTGCCGCCGGCTGCCGCCGCGCGCTCGCGCATCGCCTGCAGGCCGTAGCGTTCGTCGGCCGCAGCCGCGGCAGCCGGATCGAACCCGCGGCCGTCGTCCACGATCGCGACCCGCAGTTGGGCTCCGTCAGGCGAGAAGATCACGTGCGCGCCTCGTGCGCCGGCGTGCTTGCGCACGTTCGAGAGCGCTTCCTGGATGATGCGCAGCAGCTGCACCTCGACGGCCCGGCGCAGCCCGTCAGCTTCGAGCTGCGGGGGAACGACCAGCTCGACGGGTAGGGCGTACTGCCGCGTAAAGCGGAGCAGGTAATCGCGCAGCGTCGGGAAGAACGGGTGCTCCGCGGAAAGCGTGGTCCTGGCTGCGAGCAGATACTCCCGTACATCGGCCTCGGCCTGCAGGGTCGCATCGGCCAGCCCGGCCAGGCATTCGTCGACCTGGGCCCCGTCGCCGCGCGCCAGCAGGAACCGCGCCGAGTTCGCCTGGAAGTGTGCGGCGGCCAGCGCCTGCCCCAGGCCGTCGTGCAGCTCGTGCGCCAGCCGCTCGCGCTCCTGGAGCACCGCCAGCGTCCTCTCCTTTTCGACCAGCTGCGCCTCTGCGCGCCGCTGCTCGGTCAGGTCGTGCAGCATCAGCAGGCGCCCGACGAGGAGCCCGCGGAAGTCGTGGAGCGGGGTCAGTTCGAGGTTGTAGTGGCCGGCGCCCAGGCTGATTTCGGTGGTCTGGTTGGGGCGATCGGGGGCGCCCAAGCGCACGGCCAGGTCGGGGAGGGTGGGCAGCAGCTGCGGCAGGGTGCGACCCAGGGCGCGGTCTGCGTCGGCGCCGAGCATGGCGGCTGCGGCGCGGTTGAGGCTCGCGACGCGGCCTTCGGTGTCGAATGCCACCATGCCGTCCCGCATCTGCTCCAGGGCCGCGCGGCGTGCGACCGGCCGCGGGTCGAAGATGCGAAAGCCGAACAGGGCGACCGCGCACATTGCGATCCAGGGCAGGCTGGCCGCGAAGAAGTCCAGCTCGAGCAGGGGCTGCGCGGGCCGCCCCAGGATGCCGAGCAGGTACAGGACGCGGTTGGCGATCTGTCCGAAAAGGATCATTGCCACGGGCCAGCGGTGCTGCGGCGAGCGCACGAAGAGCCAAAGCAGGGCAGCGGCATTGAGAAGGACCAGGCCCAGCCCGTAGGCCAGGACGAGGAAGCCCACCGAACTGAAGTGCCGCAGGACCGAGCCGTCCGCCGCGATCTCCAGCCGGTCCCACACGACTTGCCCCCCATCGACGACGATCAGGATCAGGAGCAGGGCTGGCGCAAGCGCGAGCAGCGCCAGGTTGCGGCGGGTCAGCCAGCGGCCGGGATAGGCGTACTCGAGGGCGAAGCACGTCCCGGACGTGAGTCCGGGCAGCTGACAGGCGGCCTGAAACCGGTGCCAGAAGAAGATCGCGGCTGGGGCCGCAGCGAGGGCGGCAAGGGCGTTTCCCAACAATGACAGCGAGACGAAGAGCGCGCAGGCAGCAAGAGGCAGCGCCGCGGGAACGTCCCGCCGCCGCCAGCTGTAGAAGGCAATCGCGGCGACGAGCACGGCTGCCGTCAGCAGCGGCCAGACCTCGGGGGTATAGGCGTAGGCTTCGGCCATGACACCCTTCCCATTCGTCCGGGGAGTCACGCTGCAACGAGTGTAGCAGAAAATGGGGCCGGCCACAAGCACGAATTGGGTGCCCGGAAGACCACACGCTCATTGCCCGGTCGGTCTGCGGCCGCGGCTCACGGAGCCGGCGTCCCTCGCACGGACTTGCCGTACTCGATGCAGGCCTTCACCTCGATGGCCGACGCAGCGCGTGGATCGCCGCTGTTCACCGCCGCCGCCCAAGGCGTGGCCATGTTGGCCGCGGCCCAGGCAAACATCCCTTCCAAAACGGTGGTCAGCTCCCGAAATTCGTCCTCGGGCATGGTCGCAATGAGCTTCTCGATCTTGCCTCGCCGGACGGTGAACTTCGCATCGAAGTGCAGCACTCCCAGGTCAAGGGCCGGCGTGCAGTCGCTGGTGAACTCCAGGTCGCACCGGATGGTGTTCCCCAGCTCCGGATCGCAATGGGTGACCGGCAGCTTTCCGCCGCCTGCCAGCCAGTACTCGGTGAACCACCGCAGCATGCGCTTGTCGGTGATGTAATTCGGCCCCATCTGGTACTCGACGTCATCAATGAACAGGTCCACGATGTCCTGCGCGTTCCCGTGAACCCAGGCCGCAGCGAACCGGTCCACCAGTGCGCGCGGCCCGTCCACCGCGGGCGCTTGCGCGCCCGGTTCGGTCCTGGTGTGCGGAGAAGGCGCCCGTGTGGGCGCCCGTGTGGGGGTTGGCGTAGGCGTGGGCGTTGCCGTCGCGGCGACCGCGGGCCACGGCGTGGGCGCCGCTGCCTGCGAGGCGGAACGGGTGCACCCGGTTGTTGCCACGCACAGGCTCAGCAGCGCCACCAGCGCTGCGCAGGTCACCTTTCTCATGGTCTGCCTCCGCTTCATTCCGCCCATTCCCCGCACGCTCCGGCCTCCGCATGCAGATACTGGCGGCACTCGTCGCCGGTCAGCCCGCGCGACACGCGCTGTCGGGCGAGAAGCACGAGATCATCGAGGCGCAGCAGGAAGATGCGCACCGCGTCGCCCGACGTCGCCACCAGCCGGCCGTCCGGGCTGAAGGAGATGGCCGTCACGGGTGCGGGCAACTTCGCGAGCGTCATGCGAAGCAGCCCGGAACGCACCTCCCACAGCTGCACGGCCCCGTCCGCACCCCCGGTCGCCAGCAATAGCCCATCAGGGCTGAAGGCAACGGCATTCACGGCCGAGGTGTGACCCCGCAGGGTGTACCGGACGCGCTGGTGCGCTGACGCGCCCGGCTCCCCGGGCGAATGCGCGTCCCAGAGCCGGGCGGTGCCATCCGCGCCGGCCGTGGCCACCAGCGCGCCGTCGGGGCTGTAAGCCACGTGCAGCGCGCTCCCGACATGCCCGGCCGACTCGATGAAGGGCGCGTGGTCCAGGGACTCAAGGACGCGTACTTGCCCGTTTGCCAGCGAGGCCGCCAGCTGCGTTCCGTCGGGACCCCACGCGAGTGCGGTTGGCACAGTCCCGGCCAGCAGCACCGTTGGAAGCATTCCAAATGCAGCTGCCGCTGAAGCCCCGGGCGCAATGTCCCACACCTGCACTCTGGCGCCCGAGGCCAGGGCCAGCCGCGTCCCGTTCCGGTCGAAGGCCAGGTCCGCCACTTCATCCGCGCCCGGCGTGGTCGTCTGCGCGAGGAGCGCCAGGGCGCCCGCCGAAGAGCTTGCCCCCCGGTGGGCCCCGGCCGCGGGCAGTTCCCACAGGCAGACCGTCTCGTCCAGCCCTCCGGTCGCCAGGCGGCCGCCCTGCGGATCGAACGCCAGCCGGGTCGCCATGGCTCCGTGACCCTCGATCCGGTGCAGGAGCTGCCACGCGCCCGCTGCGTCGTCGCCCGTCGGCGCAACCTGCCACACCACGAGGTCACCCGTATCACCCCCCGCAGCGGCGAGCAGCGCGCCGTCGGGGCTGAAGGCCACATCGCTGCTCCCGCGTGGCGTGCCGAGCGTCACCCACTCCCGGCTGCCCTGGATGTCCCACAGGTCGACGATGCCGCTGGCGTGGTGGACGAGCAACCGCGCGGCATCGGAGGAGAAGCCGAGCCGCACGACATCGTTGCCCGCGGCCAAGGCCCGCTGTGGCTGCCCCGTCTCCACGTTCCAGATCCGCGTTGTACGCATAGACGCTGTGGCGAAGCGCAATCCGTCGGGGCTGCACGCGAGCGCGGAGGGCCGCGGGTCCGTGATGCTCACGCTGAAAAGGTGCAGGCTGCTGGCCGCATCCCACAGCCGGACCGAAGTGCCTGAGCCGATGACGAACCGTCCCGAACCACCACAGAAGGCCATGGCCCATGGCCAACCCTCCTGGCCGATGACGTACATGATGCGCCGGCCCCCGGCGGGATCCCAGAGGTAGACGCCGCCGTCGATCACGCCGGCAAGCACGCGGGTGCCGTCAGGGCTGACGTCGATGAGGCTCGGCTCGGAGCCAGGCTTGTGGAGCGGGACGAGCTCGTCGCCCGTTGCCGTGTTCCACGTCCTCACCGTGGCGTCGTTCCCCACGCTCACCAGGCGCGTTCCGTCGCCGCTGAAGCGCAGCGCGGTGACGCGGCCCTCGTGCCCGCGCAGGTCTCGCTGCTTAAGTCCGGTTGCGGCATCGTGGAGCGAGATGCCTCCGGCGGCGTCCGTAACGGCCATCAGGCGGCCATCAGGACTGAGTTCGAAGATCCCGGCGCCCGCTTGGAGGGTGTAGAGCGGCGCAGCGGCGGGCGCCCCGGCCGGCTCACCGCGGCCTGGCCCGGTCCGATCCCAGGCGAGCAGTGAGCCGGCCTCCGAGCGGACGAGGATGAGCGACCCATCGGCGCTCAAAGCCGCCTGCCCCTCGGCTGCGATCGATGCGTCGAGCGGCATCGCCTGGATCGCGCGGTGCAGCGCGGCCTCGGCCTCCACAGGCACGGCCACATGGGCGGCCTGGGCCG
>CAZMIS010000315.1:0-5364 GCA_964566325.1 uncultured Anaerolineales bacterium | reverse complement strand
GCAGCAGGCACCCGGCTGCCAGCGCATAGAGCACCACGCCGTCCCAGAAATGACTGGGGCGCGCGGCAAAGATCAGCTGGCCCGCGGCAGCAAGGATGATCGTAGCAAGCAACAGGGTCCATCGCGCGACCCGATGCGTCATGGTGCGCCTCCGGCGCTATCGTTCAATGGCGCTCGTCCGGCGAGCGATCAGCGACCACCCGGCCCAGGGAGCGATGCAGGGGCGGGGTGCGAGCTTCTTTCCCCGAACAGCGCCTCGTACTCATCCACCGTGTGCTGCAGCTCGAAGATCCGCATGATCTCGGCGCGCGGCACGATGTAGCGCTGCGGATCCCGCAACACCTTCACGATACCCTCCGCCAAGCCCCGGGCATCGGCAACGGGCACGATCTCGCCCATGCCGGTCATCGTCACCGGCTGGCGCACCCCCGGCAGATTCGTCGCCACGACGGGCGTGCCGCACATGAACGCCTCCACCTGCACGAGCCCGAACGACTCCGTGTTGTTGATCGATGCCACCGTGATGACGTCGCAGGCAGCGTAGAAGTCGGCCATCTGCTCGGGGTTGAGCGTGCCCAGGAAGGTCAGATACGGGGCGTACGCCTTGATCAGTGGCTGGAGATCATGCCAGATCGTCTCGCCCACGACGTCCAGGTACGGGCCAGCGAACAGGATGTGCACATCCGGGATCTGCTCCAGGATTTGCGGCAGGGCATTGATGAGATAGCCCGCGCCCTTCTCGTGCGCGAAGCGCGCGGCAAAGCCGATGACCGGCCGGCCGTTGAGGCCGTACTGCTCGCGCAGGGCCCGCGCGCCATCGACGGTCGGACGGGGGATCACGACGGGCGGCAGGATGACGCGCAGCTTCCCGGAGCGCGCTTCGGCGTCGCCGCGGCCAGCCGCGTGCCGGGGCAGGAAGCGCGACAGGACCGGCGAATGCTCGGCAAAGTCGCGCGTGTAGGCCACAATCGTATCGGCCAGATTGCCCGCGAGCAGGTTGTTCCGTAAGGTCACCCAGTCCACCATCCGCCCGTACCACACACCGGGCGGCATCTGCAGGTCACAATGATACGTCAGGATGGGCTTACGGCCCGCCATCCGGGCCAACAAGGTGGACAGCGTGGCCTCCACCTGCGGCAGATGGATGCTCACCGCGTCATGCGCCCGGATCTCGCGCCACGCCAGGGCCGAGAAAGTCGGCATGAACACGCCCTTGTTCAGGCGGAAGAGCACCGGTGCGCGCACCACGCGCACGCCGTTCAGGCGTTCCTCGTACGGGAGCTGCCTGGCGTAATGCGAGGTCAGCACCGTGACCTCGTGTCCGCGATCGGCCAATTCCCTGGCCAGCCGTTCGACGTAGATCGTCAGGCCGCTGACGTGCGGCCGGTAGTAGGTCAAGATGAACAGGATCTTCACGCAAACAGGTCCCGATTCTGCTTCACCCATTCGATCAGCCGCGCCACGCCGTCCCGCACGCTCACCTCCGGAGCCCAGCCGAAGACGCGCTGCGCCTTGCTGACGTCCGAAACAAACACCGGCTGGTCACCCGGACGCCACGCCCTGAAGGCCTCCGGCACGATGGGGCGGCCCAAAAGCTCAGCCAGGAGCGGCCCGAACTCGGCCCAGATGCTCAGCGTATTGGCGGGTCCTCCGCCGAGGTTGAACACGTGGCCCGCAGTGATATCGATCCGCTCGGTCGCCATGACGAATGCGCGCGCCAGGTCGTCCACGTGCAGGAGGTCGCGCACCTGCTTGCCGTTGCCGTAGATGGTGATGGGTCGGCCCAGCACGGAGGCGATCACGAACCAGGCCACCCAGCCCTGGTCCTCCACGCCCATCTGGCGCTCGCCGTAGATGCACGACTGGCGGAACACCACCGTGCGCAGCCCATAGATGCGCGCGTAGTCGCGCACGTACTGGTCGGCGGAACCCTTGCTGCACCCGTAGGGGCTGTGGAAGTTCAGCGGCCGGTCCTCGCCCACACCGCCCTGATAGCCCGGCAGTGTGTAGCGCGTGGCCTCCTCGACGGCTGGCGCATCCTCCATGCCGCCGTAGACCTTGTTCGTGGACGCATAGATGAAGAGCGGATCGGCGCCCGCGCGGCGTGCGGCTTCCAGCACATTGAACGTGCCAAGCGCATTGATCTCGAAATCCGTCCGCGGATCGATCACCGAAGTCGTCACCGCGGTCTGCGCAGCCAGGTGATAGATGGCCTCCTGCCCCGCGGCCGCCTGCAGCATGGCCGCTGCATCCCGCACGTCTGCCCGCACGAAGGCGAAGCGATCCTCGCCGTACCGCCCTTTCAGCCAGGCCAGGTTCGCCTCGCTGCCCCGGCGCGACAGGTTGTCGAGCAGGGTCACCTGGTGGCCCACCCCCAGACACCTGTCTGCCAGGTTGCAGCCGATGAAGCCGGCCCCGCCCGTAATCAGAATACGCATGATTATGTCACCTATATCGTTGTTTCCGACGGCGCCTGGTTCGCCCCGCGCGTCCGCCACTTCGCGACGACCTGCCCCAGCGAGGTGCCGTGCACCCACAGCATGATCATGCCGGCCAGGCTCAGCATGATGTAGTTCACCGCGTGCCAGATGAGGGCAATGCTCATCGCGGTCGCCTGGGGCACGCCGAAGGGGCGCAGCGCCTCGATCACCAGGAAGTGGAAGACGCCGATGTAGCCAGGCGACGAGGGCGCCACCATGCCCAGGGAGGTCAGCACCAGGGCAAACACCATGCCGGTGAAGGGCGCATCCGACTGCACCGCGAGCCGCACGGCCCATGCCTCGCCGATCACCGTGGCCCAGGCCAGAAACGAGAGCAACACGAGGGCCGGGCCACGCCTTCCGCGCAGGGCTGCAAAGCCATCGATCAGGTGCTCGATGGCAGAATACACCCCCGGTCGATCCAAGAGCCTGACGCGGCCCAGGATCCGATGCGCCCAGCCGAGCACCCGTTCCTTCCAGAACGAGAGGATCACGATGACGACCGTGGCTGCCAGGGCCCCGAGGCCAAGGACCTGCGAAGATCGCATCATCCAGTCCGGAAGCTGGATGAAGGGCAACAGGAGCACCAGCACCGCCAGAATCGACAGCAGGTCAAGCAGCCGCTCCACGACGATGGTCGACAGCACCCTCGCACCGCTCACGGGCTGATCGCTCGCCAGCAGAATCAGCCGCACGAACTCACCGATCCGGCCCGGGAAGATGTTGCTCGCCAGGTAGCCGGCCGACTGCGCCGTGTACACCGCGCCGAACGGCACGAGGTGCTCCGGCAGGAACAGGATCTGCCACCGCCATGCCTTGATGAACGACATCACCGTAATGCCAAGCACGGCGGGAATGACCCAGATCCAGCGGGCAGCGGCCAACGCCGCCCACAGGTCAGCAAAGCTGATATTGCGCAGGGCCAGCCAGAGGCACACGAGACTGATCGAGATCTCCAGTCCGCGTTGAAGCCACGCGCGCGACCTGCGCGGCGCGGCGGCTGGCACGGTACCCTCGTCTGTTACACGCGTCAAACGAGCCTCCGGGTCCCCAAAGACAGCAGATTATACCATTCAACAGCCGGCAGCCGAAACTGGGGCCTGAGAGACGTGAAGCCGCCGGAGGGCGAACCCGGGCGCCCCAATGATCGCGTGTCAGACACAGAGAGATCGCGACAACTAGCGACGGCGGGGAAAGTCGGGGGGCGGGACGTTCGGAAGCACCCAGCGGATCTTCTCCCATGCCGAACGCGGCTCGAGCACGTACACGTCGACCCACCAGTGCCAGGATTCGTAATCGTGATCCTCGTAGCCCAGGTCGATCCACTTGCCCTTCACGCCGCCGCCGGTGTCGGCCGCAAGCGCCTTCCCGTAACCTTCAATGTAGAGCGGCGTGTGAAAAGGAATCACGGTCGGATCGATCGCCACGAGGCCCTTGCGCAGGGTCATCCCGATGCGCGTGCGTCCGTACCAGGGCGCGGACCTGGGCGTGCCCGATCGCGCGGGCGAGTAAGACGTCGCATACATGCGAATCTTGCGCCAGTAGGTGACCGGGCCATCGGGCGTGTCGAGCGTCCGCGGAACGAGCATCCGGCCGTACGCGGTGACCTGTGTCACCGGCGCGGCCGCCTGCCACTCGTCGATCATCGCGCGTTCGATCTCCTGCCCGTCCTCGTAGCGCACCCGCCAGCGTGTGCGGTGCTCGCCCTGTTGGCCCGCCTGCGCGAGCCGGGTGTGATCGATCTCCAGGTTGTCGTCCGGTACGGAGATGGCTTCGAAGGGGATGGCCTTCCGCTCGACCAGGACCACCTCCGACACGCGCGTGACCTTGACCTGCAGGTGGTCGACCAGCGGCTCGTGGAGGGCGGGCTCGACACGATCCGAGCCGGCGACGATCACGCCCAGGTCCATCAGCGCGTCGCCCACCACGCTGCCGCGCGTGCGTGTCTGGACCGTGCGGCCGTCGGCAGAGAGGACGACCGGGATCGAGCGATCGATGAAGACCCTCAACCCCGGGCTGACACGTGTTCCGAGGTTCGGCTGCACGTGATCGCCCAGGTAGAGCGTAACCGACTCGCGCAGCAGAGCTTCACCCACAGTGGGAGCCGTCGTGTAGAGGGTGTATGGCACGCTGCCGTCATCGACGGTGATCGGGACCGCCCGCCGCACCGACAGATGAAGGGGGACGGCCACGGGCAGATTCCAGGCGTGGCCGGCAGGCAATCCTCCCCGCTCGGTCCCACGTTCGAGAGGCGGCAGAGGCGTCTCCACCCTGGCGGGTGCGCCGTCCAGGTAGATCTCGTCGGCGCCGTCGACGCGGATCCCGGCCGCCGCGAGCAGGCCGTCGACCGTCGATGCACGCGTGAACACCTCGCGGAAATCACCGTCGCTGCTGACAAGCGCGGGGCGGGCGCGTGCGACGACGACCTGCAATCCCTCCGCCAGCGGAGTCTGCAGCGCGGGCGCCACGTCATCCTCCGCGCGCAGCTCGAGGCCGACGTCGGCCAGCAGTCCCGCCACGTCGCTCCGGTTGCTCCGGACCTGCTCCTGCAGGCCGTCCACGGCTATGGAGACGCGCACGCCGGCATGCGGGATCTCCCTGGCAGCCCAGACCGCGACGGCACCCACGGCCGCCAGCGCAGCCAGCCAGGCAAGCACGACAAGGGCCAGGCGCGCGCGAGGGGAGAGGAGACGTCGATCAGAATCGGGAGAACTCATTCGCATCGTTCAGTTTGACTCACCGCCGCAGTCGCGACGCCGCCATGATAGCCGAGAAGACGGCGCCATGGCAAGTCGCATTCATAAGACCGGTCATGCCATGCCGACGCCGGCGATCGCCGCGCCGCAGCGGGCGCAGGCGCCTGCCACGAGCCGCCTGGCGCCGA
>CAZMIS010000314.1:0-5372 GCA_964566325.1 uncultured Anaerolineales bacterium | reverse complement strand
CACTACGATGACCAGGTGTCTGCGTGGTTCGAGGGCGGCTATCATCCGATGCTGTATGCGGCCGAGGACGTCCGGCGCAACGCGGATCGCCGGCTGGCGCTGCTGCCAGGGCGGTGACCCAGCCGGTGGAGGCCGGCTTCGCGATGGTTGCCGCGGTTTTCAACCGCCAGACCGCGCTGTGGCATAGCCCCTCGTGGTGTTTGGACGGGCACAAGGCCCTATGCTACTCACCAAATGAATTGACGAGGTACTAGCGCCGGGTGAGCCCCCAGACGAAGGCCACCCCGGCCGCGACCAGCAGCGCGTTGCTGACGCCTGAGGCGCCCTGCGTGGTGTGCAGCAACAGTCCCGCCATCAGCATGCCCCCCGCAATGACACTCCAGGTCAGCCGCTCCATCGAGCGCTCCAGTCGACGGATGGCCTTGGCCGTGTCCGGTGCAAGTGCGGTCTGCTGCACGAGGTCGCCGCGCTCAGCCGCGCTCAAGAGCCTGTCCAGCCGGGCCGGCAGCCGCAGCGCGAGCTGAACGAGGTTGCCGACCTCGTCGAGGATGCCGCGCCAGTCCCGGGTAACCTGCTCCGAGGCCAGCCGCTCGGCAAAGGGGAGCGTGGCGGCCCAGGGATCGAAGGTCGGGTCCAGGGTCGTCGCCATGCCGGAGAGGATGGCAACGGCGCGGATGGCGAAGACGATGTCGGTCGGGAACTGGAAGGGCATCTCGTAGATCAGGTCACGGTATTCCAGGACGAGCGAACGCGCCTGCTGCATGGCCACGTCGCCGAGCTGCCCGATGCGCACGCCCCCGAACCGCGCAAACAACACCTCATGCAACTCCTCGATGCGCTGCCGGTCCGCGCCGGGCAGCAACACGCCCGCGTCACCGTACGCCTGGACCATGCGGTGCGCGTCCCGGGTGCCCACCGCAATAGCCACATCGCGCATCGCACCCCGCATGCTCTCGGGGATGACCGCGACCATGCCGAAGTCGACGAAGATCAGCCAGAAGGGCCGCGGCGTGCCCGGCGCTGCGTTCGGGTCCGGGTCGAGGGGGTGCACGAAGAGGTTGCCCGGATGGGGATCCGCGTGCACGAAGCTGTGGACGAAGATCTGCTCCAGGTAGGTGTCGTACAGCCGCCGCGCCACCTCCGCACGGCTGATGCCCGCGGCCTCGATCGCCCCCAGGTCGTCGATCTTGATGCTGGACACGTTTTCGAGCGTCAGGACGCGGCGCGTGGTGTATTCCCAGATGACATCCGCGATGTAGATCCCCTTATCGCCGGCGAAATCGGCCGCGAACCGATCCGCGTTGCGCCCCTCGGCCACGAAATCCAGCTCCGCGCGCGTGGTGCGCGCAAACTCATCATAGAGCCGGTCCAGGTCCATGTGGCGCGAGACGGGCCGGTAGAATTTCATCCAGGTGGCCGCCAGGCGCAGCGCCGCCAGGTCCGTATCGACCAACGTCTCGATGCGCGGGCGCTGCACCTTCACCACGACCTCCTCGCCGCTCTGCAGCTGCGCGAGGTGGACCTGGGCCAGGGAGGCCGCGGCCTGGGGCTCCGGCCCGAGCCATGCGAATACTTCCTCGACGGGCCGGCCGAACTCGCCCTCGATGACGGCCCGGATGTCGGCCAGGCTCTCGGCCGGCACTTCGTCCTGGAGGCCGCGCAGTTCTGCGGTCACCTCTGGCGGCAGCACGTCGACGCGGATGCTCAGGAATTGGCCCAGCTTGATCAGCACACCGCCCAGGTGCACTGCAAGGGAGCGAAACCGCTGCGCGTGGTCGTGCCAGCGCCGCAGATTCGTGGCGCGGACGTAGGATCTCAGCCCGGGCACGTTGCCCAGCACGAGATTCCAGCCGATGAAAGACAGGAAGAGGCGTGCAAAGAAGAAGACCACGCGCAGGTAGCGCCCGCGGTCACGCGGCAGCGAAGCCTGCGGCGACTCCTGCACCAGTTGTGAGAGGTCGCTGAGTGCTGTTGCCGGGGTAGGCGCCGTTCTGGCGCGACGGAAGCGGCGCCCGATCGTCATGGTGTCATTGTACCGCTCAAGACGGCGCTGTCAACCCCAATGCGCATTCGCTTTGACAACTTGCCCCCAATACCTATAATTCAACTGATACAATCATACACGGTGGTCCCACATGGTCGTAATGTCCTATGCTTGACGCTTTCAAGCTCATCTTCGAGGGTTCCTCCAGCCTGTATGAGATCGTGCTTCTTTCGCTGAGGGTTTCCGGCATCGCCCTCGTGCTGAGCACGCTCATCGGCATCCCGCTGGGGGCAGTGCTGGGCCTGGGCCGGTTTCCCGGCCGGCGGCTGATGGTGGCGTTCATGTACACGGGCATGGGGTTCCCGCCCGTGGTCATCGGCCTGTTCGTCTACCTGCTGCTGTCGCGCAGCGGGCCGCTCGGCCAGATCGACTCGCGCTGGATCCCTGACCTGTTTACGCCGGGCGCAATGGTGATCGCCCAATCCATCATCGCATTTCCGCTCGTGGCCGGCTTCACGATGGCCGCCGTCCTGGGGGTCGACCAGGGCCTGCGCCAACAGGTGCGGTCGCTGGGTGCAACGGACTGGCAGACCACGGTGGCCGTGCTGACAGAGGCACGCATCGGCGTCATCGTGTCGATCATCGCCGGCTTCGGCGGCATTATCTCGGAGGTCGGCGCGGTCATGCTGGTCGGCGGCAACATCGAGGGGCGCACGCGGGTTCTCACGACGGCTATCGTCCTGGAGAGCCGGCAGGGCAACTTCGATCTTGCCCTCGCGCTGGGCGCCATCCTCCTCCTCATCACGTTTGTGATCAATGTCGTGATGTTGAGGTTGCAGGGAAAGGCTCTGAACGAATGAACCTGGATATCCGTCCGTCTTACGCGATCGAGCAAGTAAGCAAGGTATACGGGGGGCGGCAGGTGCTCGACGTCGAGCGCCTGGATATCCATCCCGGGGAGATCCTGGCGATCGTGGGTCCCAGCGGCTCGGGCAAGAGCACGTTGCTCCGCCTCCTGAACTTCCTGGAGCCGCCAACGAGCGGCCGGATCGTGTATGGCGGAGAGACCTTCGAGCCGAATCGCGACGTCTCCATGGACCTGCGGCGCTCGGTGACCACGGTGGCGCAACGCCCCGTGCTGCTGAACCGCTCGGTGCGCGCGAACGTGGAGTTCGGATTGCGCCTGCGTGGGCGCCGCGACAACGTGGGTGACGTCCGGAAGGCACTCGACAAGGTCGGGCTCGCAGCGATGGACGGCCAGCCCGCGCGAACACTATCTGGCGGCGAGGCGCAGCGCGTGGCACTGGCGCGGGCCATGGTGATCAAGCCGTTCGTCCTGCTGCTGGACGAGCCGACGGCCAACCTCGACCCCTACAACGTTACGGTGATCGAGGAGGCCGTCCGGCGGCTGAACACGGAAGAAGGCACCACGATCGTGCTCGTCACGCACAACGTCTTTCAGGCGCGGCGGTTGGCGCACCGCGTGGCATTGATCCTGGACGGCAAGATCGTCGAAGTCTCGGATGCAGAGTCGTTCTTCGAGCACCCGAAAGACGCGCGGACGGCCGCGTTCGTGCGCGGGGAGATGGTCTACTAGCCGCCGGGCGGGATCCCCGCTCCCCTAGCCACGCTTCGGGCGGTCGGGTTGTTTCTTCTCGTCCGCCCGGCGGCCCAGCCGGCCGAAGAACATGTCGCGGAACGTCGACCCCATGCTCGGCACTTCGGGCGCAGGGCCGGCGGGCTCCTCTGCCCCGGCCATGGCGGCCTTGACCCAGTTGTGGCTGGCCTCCAGCCCGTCGTCGGCCTGCTCTGCCAAGGCCGCTTCGTTCCCCTGCGCCAGGTGCTCCCTGATCCTCGTTAGCTCCGCGATCTCCCGGTCAAGCCAGGGGATGACGTGTGCCCGGTTGGCGAACGGACCCGCGATCGCCTCGGTTCCGGTGTCCGTCACCAGGACGGTGCCGGCAAAGAATGGATTGCCCGCCAGCTTTCGCAGATCCCGCCACCCGGGACTGCCCGTCGTGACCGACAGCAGCGATGTGGCCAGGAGCGCAGGCAGATGCGACACCGCGGCCACCAGTCCGTCATGTTCTTCAGCGTCCATGAAGTAGGGCTTCGCGCCCAGCGCCTCGACGAGATCTGCCGCAAGGCGGACGCCCGAGTCATCGGTCTTCGCGTCTGCAGTCAGGCAGAAGTTTCGGCCCGTGAACAGGTCAGCCCGCGCGCCGTCCGCGTCCAGCCGATCGGCCAGGAGGATCGGATGGCCCCCGACGAAATGCACGTTGGCGGGCAGCAACTCCGCGGCCCACTGCATCACCGGCGCCTTCACGTCGGCCGTGTCGATGATCACGCAGCCGGGGCGCAGGTCCTCCTTGATCGCATCGAGGGTGTCGCGCAGCTCGTTCAGGGGCAGCGCAAGGATCACGCGGTCCGCGTCCCTGATCGTGTTGATCAGGTTCCATTCGGTCCGCTCCACCGCGCCTGCGCTCTTGGCCCTGCTGGCCAGTTCCGGGCTGCGGTCGTGGCCGATGACGGCCAGTTTCTCCTGGAAACGATGCAGGGCCAGGCCGGCCGAGCGCCCCACGAGGCCAAGTCCTATGATGGCAACCTGTAGCTTTTCGCTCATGTTATGCTCTCTCTAGTTCTCGTCGTCTGCGGCCTGAAACGCCGCAAGTAAGTCGTCGACCGGCGCAGGCGGCCGATCGTCACGGAGATTTTCCTGGTGCCTGCGGATCAGCTCGACGGCCCCGGGCAGGCATCCCGCTGCGGCTGCCGCAGCGGCACTCCGGGCGGGATGATTGGCATGCACCCAGAGCGGGAAACGCACGTCGCGGCGTGCGGGTTCGGGCATGTGCTTCAGCCGCCGCCACGTCCCCGGCGCGAACGCCTTGATCAGCACCGCGGCCACCCGGTGAACGAGCGTCACGCCGCCGCCGTGCTTGGCGCAATCGTGCAGCAGCGCGGCCTGCGCGGCCTCAGGTTGATCGTAGCCCCGCGCCCGGATCGACCGCCAGACGTTCAGCGCGTGATGCTGCTCCGTGCGGGGCAGCGACTTGAATATCCGCCACCCGTCCGGGGGAAGCATGTCGTGGGCCTGTCCCAGGTCCTGTGCGCTGATAGGAAGCCTGGGAGCGACCACCGCGCGGCCGAACTGCCGCACGCGATACAGGATGCGCCCCGGCGAGATCGCAGCCATCAGCCGCCCAGCAGGAACCTGGACACAGCGTACACGCCCTGCCCCAGGTAGCGCCCGAGCACATTGAGTTGCGGCGACACCCAGCTGAACGCGAACAGCACCATCAGGATGAGCGGGCCGTATTGCTGCAACGGCTGCAAGGTGCGGGCGATCCGCTCGCCCACCAGTCCCCGCAGCACGCTGTTGCCGTCCAGC
>CAZMIS010000313.1:0-5458 GCA_964566325.1 uncultured Anaerolineales bacterium | reverse complement strand
CGGCTGATGGCCGCGGATGGGCCGGTCGGCGCGGACTGGCTGGCGTGCATGATGCGCCAGGTTCCGCCGGGGGTGGTGCTGCTGTCGGCGTGCTTCTCGGGCGTGCGCGATGAATCGCTGCACTCCATCGCGGAGACGCTGAGCCAGTCGAGCATCACCTGTGTCGGCATGTGGGCTGGCGTCGAGGACCGCGCGGCGGTGGTGTACGACGTCGAGTTCCTGCGCGCGGTGGCGGCCGGCGGGACGGTGGCGCTGGCGCACCGGGTGGCGGTGGCGCAGGTGGCGCTGGAGTTCCCGGCGATGGCGGGGGCCGCGTTCCTGCTGCCGGGGCTGGTGAATGGGTACGGGAAGATCGAGAAGCGGCTGGGGGGGATCGAGAGAAGGTTGGAGATGGTCGAGGGGAAGCTGGATGGGCTGCTGGGGCAACGCGCGGTGTGATGCAATCCCCTCGCCGCCCAGGACAGCCCTGGGCGGGATCCTCCTTCCTGGAGTCGCTTCCATGATCATCCTACCCGAGAACGCGGCCGAGCTCGTCCTCATGGCGCGGGACCTCGGCGCCGATGTGCTCAAGGGCCACCTGCGCTATCCTTCCGAGACCGGCGGTTGGCAGCTCGGTGACCTGGATTTCGACGAGTATCTGGCGCACTACCGCGACCAGCGGGTCGTGGTGATCATCGCGCCGATCGGCCCGCCCGAGCCGGTGACGTTTCGCTGCGAGAGCTGCGGCTTCGTGCTGTATCGACCGGGGCCCTGCCCGCGCTGCGCGCGCCAGGGGGCGGAGCCGGCCGCGGAGCTGAGCGAGACGGGGGAGGGCACCGACGTGCTCGACCAGGTGGCGCGGCTGCTGGATGACGACGAGGATCTGCCATCACTCCTCGGCCGGGTGTAAGGGGCCCCTGCGGGGGGGGGGCCTGTTTTACACGGAATTAACAGGGGGCGCCCGGCCGTCAGGCCGGGCGCCCCTTCCTCGTGCAACGAGTTTTGCGTTTTGGTCGTTTGTTGCAGAGACACTCTTTTGTGCTACAATGCGCATTGAGGATTTCCAGTGCATTCGGTCGGTTTCCAAGCGTGCATCCTCAGGTTCCCCAGTAGCTCAATCATTTTGTCGAGGAGGACATCATGGCGAAGCGCACATGCGTGAACGGACACGTCACCAAGGATGACAAGGCCCTCAAATGCTCGCAGTGTGGAGCAGATCTGCCGGTAGTGCCAAAGCGCAGCAAACTCCCCCTAATTCTTGGCATTTTCGGGGTCCTCGTCATCTGTGGCATCATCGGCGCGCTTTCGGGCGGTGACAAGGATGCGACGACCGGGCAGCCAACGGATCAGGCCGCGCCAGCCCAGGCCGCAGAAGTCAAGCAAACGGAAGTCGTAGCTAAGGCGCCGGCTGCAACCAGGACGCCAGCGCCGACCAAAACACCAGTGCCCACCAAGACGCCGGTGCCCCTGCCGGTGATCGGAGACGATGTCAAAGTTGGCGACATCACCTGGAAGGTGCTTTCTGCTGAGAATCTCGGTCAGGTTCTCAAGAGCAATAACCAGTTCATTGATGACGTCAAGACATCAGGTAGCTTCGTTTCGGTGCGCTATCAGGTGACAAACGGTGGCACGGCAGCGACATACTACACGGCCCCGGACCTATTGGACAGCACCGAACGCAAGTTCAGTAGTAGTTCGAATGTGCTCTTCTTCATCCCAGATGATGAGCAATGTATTTTCGAAGAACTGAATCCTGGCATTTCGAAGACCTGCCAAGCGGTCTATGAGGTTCCTGCCGATGCCAAGGGTCTGACGGCGAAGGTGACGGGGCTGTCTCTCTTCGGCGGAGATGAGCAAGTAGATCTCGGATTGGACAAGTAAAGTCCCACCTTCCTAAGATTGGGCCTTGGGCTCCTCGGTCGCGCGCGCCTGCTCTCTCCGCGCGTTGTATCGTACGATACAACGCGCGGGCGGGTCAGCCTTCGCCGTCGGTGTCCGGCGCCATCAGCTCCTCGCAGTCTGCACACATCAGCGGGGCGCCGGGCTTCGCCCAGGCGTTGAGCCCGCAGCCGGGGCAGGTGTAGCGCGTCTTGCTGGCGCGCTTCTTGGCGGCGTCCCTGGGCGGCGGCTTGATGGCCTGCCAGTGCAGGCGGCTGCCGGCGAGGAAGTGGCGGGCCGTGGTGTCGAAGGCTTCGCCCGGGATGATGGCGTGTGTCATGGCCTGGCCGGTGGTGCCGGGCCGGCCGTCGGCGCGCACGGGCTGCAGCCCGACGGCGATCATTTTGGCGGCCCATTGGGCGTTGTGGTAGCCGGTGCGCGAGGGCGTGCCGTAGGCGGCCTGCCACAGGTGGCACATCTCGTGGGCCAGGGTGGACAGGATCTCGCGGTCCGTCCGCGCCTCGAACGTATCCGGGTTCAGGGCGATCTCGGCGAGGATCGGCGCGGCCTGGTCCGTGCGGTTGCGGAACGCGTGTTGGCGGTAGTAACCCAGCATGCGGTTTTCCCGCTGGTAGGTGATCAGCACGAGGGGCAGCGTGCCGCCGAAGAGCTCGGCATTCAGGCGTTCGAAGGCCTCGGTCAGGGTGCGATACTCGGCGTTGGGGTCCTGGGCGGCCATGGGCGGGGGTCCTTTCGCGGCTGGGTCCCGTGACCCCTGGCGGCCTGGCGTAAGCCTGGTGGCCAGGGCGGTGCGGGTTGGGTCGCTCCTCGGCGGGTCCGGGCGTTGCGGCCCGTTCCGGCCCGCAGGCCGGTACGGGCCGCCGTGGGTTACTGCGCCTCGGGGCAGTCGGGATGGTGGCCGTTGGCGAGGCCGCAGATCTCGCAGATGTGCTCCTCGTCGACGGCCGGCCGGCCGTTCGTGCCGGGCGTGCCGACGGCAATTGTTGCCTTGCGGTTGGGCGCGGTGGCGGGCGCGAGGATGATCGTGGCGCCGGGCCAGGCGTCCGCGTCGTCGCCCAGGAGCTGGGCCAGGGTCTTCGCCTGCGTCTTGTTGAGCGGCAGGCGCTTGCGGGCGCGTTCGAACCGGAGGACGATCTTATCCTCGTCCGTGCCGTTCGGGCGGCGGAAGGTCTCGACCGTGACGGCCGCAATGGTGACCGTTACGGGCTGTGTGACGTCTTCTGGGCTCACCCAGGGCGAGGGGTATAGCTGTTTGACGCTGATCATGGTTCCTGCTCCTCTCGTGACAGCTGGTGGATTCTGGCCCGTGTGTTGCAGTGCTGGCAGCCGCAGCCGTTCTCGTAGCCGTGGCAGGCTCGCTGGCCCCAGCACGGCGCCGCAGGGCCCAGGACCTGGCACAGGTTGCAGCCGATCTGGTTCTCCCAGACGGCCCACAGCATCCAGGGCTCGACGGCCAGGTGATGGCGCTTGGCGAGGATCCGCGCGGCCTTGCGGCGCTCGCGGAGGTCCTGCAGGGGCGGGCGGCTGTTGGTGAAGCCGGCCGCGTAGTGGAGGGCCCGGACCAGGCGTTCGGCCTGGGCGGTGTCGTGGTTGAGATACTCGGTGGCGTGCGCGAGCAGCTGGGCGGCCTCGGCCTCGACCCAGTACACGAGGGCCTGGGCGATCAGGTCCAGGGGCGGCTGGCCGTCCGCGCCTCGGCGTGTGAGCTCCTGCGCGATGTCCAGCGCGGCGGGCTCCAGGGCCATGGCCAGGGTGACCTTTGTCATGATGGTGAGCTCCTTTCGACGGCCGGCCCCAGGGCCCCGGCGGGACCCTGGGGCGATTTCGGCTGCATCAGCAGGGGTTGCCGGTGGCCTCTTCGGCCATCAGCGCGGCGGCCTTGCGGCCGCAGGTCGCGCATTCGAGGACGCGTTCTTGCGGGTAGTACAGGGCCCTGGCGCCCTTCGGCAGGTTCTGCTTACACGTCGAGCAGGTCCCCGCGTAGCGGACCGTGCTCCAGTACGGGCGGCGGTCGATGCGTCTCATGGTGTTGACTCCTTGGCGGGCGGCCCGAGGTCGGACCCCGGTGGGTCCGGCCTCGGTTAAGGTGGGCGGCTCACCAGGTGGCGAGCTCGCGGCGGGCGGCCCGGCGGGCGGCATCCGCATACTGGCGCGCCCTCAGCTCCTGGGTGTCGAGCAGCTGGGCGTAAAAGTTGCGGTCGCCCTGGGTGCGGGCCTCGGCGACCTTGCGGGCGGCCTCGGCGGCTTCGGTGGCTGCGCGGGCAGCCTTGGCGGCGAGTTCGGCGGCGGACATGGGTTTGGCTCCTTTCAGCCTTCGAAGGCATAATCGATAAAGGTGGTCATGCCGGGGTCGGGGTGGCCGCCCGTCAGCCACAGGTGCTCCGACTGGCGCCGGCGCATGCGCAGGATCTGCTCCCGGGTGCGGATCGGGGTGGGCTTGCCGCGCCAGGCGCGGGCGCCCGTCTCCCAGCGGCGCACGGTCCAGCCGCAGGCCTCCAGCCGTGCCAGGGCGGTTTCGAGGTCGAATGGGCTGGTGCTGCCGTCGGGCTGCTTGAGCGGCGGATCGTTCTCGACGCGGTAGGCGGCGGTGCCGAAGGTCCAGCCGTCGCAGAAGAAGCGGACCAGGTAGCCCCACTGGACGGGGCCTTCCTTGGCGACGTTGACACGGTGGAAGTCAATGCGGGTGGTCTGGGTCACGGGTCTGGCTCCTTCCTTGTGGGCCCTCCCAGGGGAGGGCCCTCGGGCTCTGCCTGTAACGATCGGCAACGGCGGTTTTTACGGGTCCTGCTTCCCGGCCGGCATATCGGCGCCGGCGCCGCCTTTGTCTATTCTCTCGATGACGGTCGAGAGGATTCACGGGTCGGATCCACGTCGTGAGACCGGCAGCTCTGGGGGTCGTTTCCGTCTCGCTTTCCCTGCCTGCAGTCGGGGCGCTGCTCGGTGTCATCCGCTGGCTACACTGTTAGTTTACTCCTATATGCTCCTATATTCCTGACAATTAGCTGACATTTACCTGACATAGCGCGGGCCGGCGCGGGGCACTAAAAAGCCCCAGCCGGGGGAGGCTGGGGCCCTTGGGCGGAGCGGCGGGCGGGGTTAGAAGAGCTCGAGCTGGCGCGCGGGCGGCGCCGGCGCGGCGAGATCTTCGGCGCGAGCCAGGCGCCAGGCCTTCGGCGGGAGCAGGCGGGAGAGCCCGCAGACCGTGCAAACCGACCACTCGTCAGAGGCCGAGCCGGCGAGGCGCCGCGAGCGCACGGGCGAGCCGCAGCCGGGGCAGCGCGCGACGATGACGGGGGCCGCCTCGACGGCCAGGCGGACCAGGCCGGCGGCGCGGGCGCGGCGCGGGCGGCCGGACCAGGCTGCAGGCCGGGCCGGGCCCGGCCGCCGCGCGAGGCGGAACCCGCGGCCGCGCAGCCAGGCCCGGCGGGACCAGCGCCACCCGGGCACGCGGCCGCGGGCCAGGCGCGGGGCGGCGGGCGCGGGGGGCACGGCCACGGGCTCGGGCACGCGGGACCAGGAGCAGGCCCAGGGCGCGACGGGGGCACGGCGCGCGGAGCGGCGCGCGAGGCGGGGCCGGCGG
>CAZMIS010000312.1:0-5477 GCA_964566325.1 uncultured Anaerolineales bacterium | reverse complement strand
GCACGACGGTGCACTGCGCGACCTCGCAGTTGTAGGTCGTGCCGCAGCCGAACTCAGCGCCGGTCTTGGTGGTGTATTGAGCACCGTTGGCCGGGGCGACGATGGGTCCGAAGCATGCATCGATGCCCAGGGTCCAGTGGCTGAGTCCCTTATCTTCGTCGCCGTCAGCCGTGACCGCGTAGGTCCACGTGCTGGTGCCGTTGCCGTTGTTCGTGGAGCCGAGAAAGTCGATCTGATAACCCAGCAGGGTGATCGTGGTGGCGGCAGCCACGAGGCCGGCAGAAACCAGGAGCAGGATCACTGCCAGCAGTGATGCGGATCGCCAAGTACGCATTGATACCTCCTTGATGTCAATTGAGCGTTGCTAGCATGATAATTGTACGGTATATGATCATCTGTGTCAAGGCATCTCGCGCGTTTCTCGCATCCTTTGCCCGAGATACGGTAAAATGCCGGCAGAATTCACAGACAGGAGCAACGAATGGCAGAGCAATCCATCTTCACCGTCGCGGTGCACGCGGGCGAGCAGGCGGCGCAGATCGTTCCCGTGGCCGGCCCGGATGCAGGGCGCGCGTACCAGCCGGTGGTGACGCCGGTCCATCACAGCGTGGGATATACGTACGAGGACAGCGCTGATCTGGACGCGATCTTCGCCGGCACGTCGCAGAATCCTGTTTATGCGCGTTACGGCAACCCCACGGTCAGCGCGTTCGAGGCCGCAGTCGCGGCGCTGGAGCGCGGTGAAGCGGCGCTGGCCTATGGCTCGGGCATGGCGGCCGTCCACGGCGCGCTGTTGGCTGCGGGGTGCCGCGCGGGCTCGGCGGTGGTCTGCGCCCACGACATCTACGGGGCGACCTACGCGCTGCTGCGACAGTTACTGGCGACCCAGGGAGTATCACCCACGTTCGTCGACGTGGCCGACCTGTCCGCGGTCGAAGCCGCGCTCTCTCAGGTCCGGCCCGCGGCCCTGCTGGTCGAGACGATGTCGAATCCGCTGCTCAAGGTGGCGGACATCGCGCGCCTGGCCGGCCTGGCCCACCAGGTTGGCGCAGTTTTGATCGTGGACAACACGCTCGCCACGCCCATGCTCTGCCGGCCGCTGAGCCTCGGCGCCGATTACGTGGTGCACAGCGCGACCAAGTACCTGGGCGGCCACGGCGATGTGTTGGGCGGGGTGGTGGTGGTGCGCGATCGTGCGCGCCGCGCCGCCCTGTACGAGGTGAACAAGCTGCTGGGCGCCAACCTGGCGCCGGACGAGGCGTGGCTGGCGCACCGGGGGCTCAAGACGTTGCCCCTGCGCATGGAGCGCCACTGTCGCAACGCGGCCGAAGTGGCCGCATGGCTGGCCGCCGATGCCCGAGTCGCCAGGGTCAACTATCCCGGCCTGCCCGTTCATCCGCAGCATGACCTGGCCAGCACGCAGTTCGGTGGTGCGTTGTTCGGCGGCATGGTCAGCTTCGATCTGCGCGCCGGCGGCCAGGGGGAAGTCTTTCGCTTCATGAACCGGCTGCGCCTGATCCGGCCCGCCACCACCCTGGGCGACGTGTACTCGCTGACCCTCTACCCGGCCATGTCGTCGCACCGGGCGCTGGACCCCGAAACCCGCCGGCAGATCGGCATCGGGGACGGGCTGATTCGTCTCTCGGTCGGGATCGAGGATCCGGCCGACATCATCGCCGACCTGGACCAGGCACTGTGAAGTGGCCGGCCGTCCTGCCCGGCCGCCGCACCTGTCGTGTGAACAGAATGACAGCCCCGGGCTGAGTGCTGTTCATGGTCCTTTCATACGGCAACCGTAGGCTGTGAGCGACGCCTCGAAAGGAATCACAGCCCGTTCATGCCCGAAATCCCGGTTGCGAGCGGCAGTCAGACGCGCAAGCCGTTTGTTCCTGCCTCCACATCATGGTATACTGTTACGCTGAAAGCCCACCGGCCGCCGCATCACGTGGTCGAGGAGAAGCCCGGCGCCATGCGTATCCTGATCGTCGACGACGACCGCCCAAGCCTGAAGATGACCGCCTTCCTCCTGCGTGAGGAGGGCTATACGGTGTTCACGGCCGATAACGGGCAGGACGCGTTGCGCATGATCGATGAGAAGACGCCCGACCTGCTTGTGCTCGACGTGATGATGCCGGGAATGGATGGATGGGAGGTCACCCGGACGCTGCGGCGGACGACCAACCTGCCGATCCTGATTCTGTCGGCCAAGGGCGAGACGAGTGACCGGGTCTACGGCCTGGACCTCGGTGCGGACGATTACCTGGCAAAGCCGTTTGAGCCGTCGGAACTGCTGGCACGGGTGCGGGCGGTGCTTCGCCGCGCGGAGGCATTCACCTTCGGTGAGCCGCAGAGCCAACTCAGTGTCGAGGGGTTCCGCCTGGACCCTGTCAACAATACCGTCACCATGCCCAATGCCCGCACGGTCGAGCTGACGCCTATCGAGTTTCGATTGCTCCACGCGCTGGTGCGAAACAACGGCCGCGTCCTGACGCACGAACAGCTTCTTAGCACCGTTTGGGGTTACGATTATGAGGGCTACTCTAACCAGGTGGCCGTCTACGTGCGGCGGCTGCGCTCGAAGCTGGAGCCCGACCCTGACGCCCCTCGCCACATCGTGACCGCGCGCGGGCTCGGCTACAAGTTTGAAGCTGCCGGCTAGCTGGGCGCCGTCCTGGAGGGTGTTTCAGAGGCTGCCGGTGTGGCGTCTGCAAGCCGGCACGCTCTGCCCCTCCCCAGCCCGTTGCTTCTGAGGTGACGAATCGCATGTCCCCGTTCTTCAGACCTGATGCTGCCGCCCGTGGCGGCCTGTGCCGTGCAGTGCTGCATCGCCCCATCCTTCTGCTAGTGCTCGTCAGCGCCGTGCTCGTCATCGCCGTGCTCGGCGTGGCCGCGCCGCGCGCAGTCGCCTGGGCGCCCGTCGATGTGGCGGCCGTGCAGCGCCCGCAGGCGGTGGCGTGGAGCGGATTTGTGCCTGCCGGCTGGGTGGCAGAAGTGCCGGTGACGAGCCTCGTCACGGCGACCGCCCCGGACGGTTTCATCGACGGTCAGGACGCATACGCCACGAGCGTCGACGGCGGCGCGACGTGGTCGGGTTGGTCCACCACCGGCCTCTCCGCGAGTTCACCGCAGACGTCCGTGCGCGAGCTGGCCGTGATCGGCCTGGCGTTTCCTGACTCAGCAACTCGAAATCTGATCCGCTACCGGACGGCCGAGGCGTCGGGCGCAGAGTCGATCAGTCCGGCCTATACGATCAAGGTCGACACTGCGCCGCCCGATCCGCCCACGCTGCTCACTGGCTCGCCGGCCCGAAAGTGGAGCAACGTCAACAGCTTTTCGGAGAGCTGGCGCAATCCCGAGGATCTGTCGGGCATTGCCGGCGCCTACTACAAGCTCAACGCACTCCCCGCTGCGGTGGACGACGGCATCTACGTCGCCACCACCAACACGATCTCGAACATCTCGGTCCCGCGCGACGGGAAACACGACATCTGGGTTTGGCTGGTGGACGGCGCCGGCAACGTCGACCACACCCTGAGGACGGGAGATCCTGGGGTCTTCTGGTATGACGGCACCTTGCCGGAGAGCAGCGCTCAGGTCACACCGCCGCTGCCCGCCACCGGCTGGTATACGAGCAGCGTCCGGTTCGACTTCACTGCGACGGATCTGCCCGTGGATGAGTCACTCCCGCCGGCCGTGTGGACCCAGTTGGATGGCGCGGCCTGGGCGGTCAGCACCGGCCTCACCGTGGGCGCCGAAGGGACTCACAGGCTGCTCTATCAGGCGCGCGATAAGGCGGGCAACCTCGAAGCCGCGAAGGAGATTCGCTTCGGGATCGACCTGACCCCCCCGCTGACAACGCTCACCGCGGACCGGCTGCCCACTGCGACGGGGTGGTACACGGCCCCTGTGACCTATACGTTAGCCGTCACCGATGCCGTCTCCGGCGGGGCGACGGGCTACTACCGGCTGAATGATGGTCCCTGGCAGCAGGGCGCCGGCTTCACATTGGCCGCCGACGGCTCCTATCGCATCGAGAGTTACGCCGTCGACGCGGCCGGAGTGCGCTCCGCAACCAAGACGATCGAGGTGCACCTTGACGGCACTGCGCCGCTGACCGGCAAAGTGGTCGACGGTCTGGCGGGCGACAACGGCTGGTACCGGTCGCCGGTGACTGTCACCCTGCAGCCCGTCGATCCCGTTTCGGGCGTCGTGTCGACGCGCTTTCGCATCGGCGCGGCCCCGTGGCAGCCGGGCGTCCAGTTCTCACTGCCCGCCAACGCGATCCACGAGGTCGCCTATGCCTCGACCGATGTCGCCGGCAATGTGGAAATGCCCGTCGAGGATCAGATCAAGCTGGATGCGGTTGCACCCGGCGCAGCGATCGGGCTGGAGGCCAGTCCCGTCGGCTGGAGCAGCACGAATGCATTCGCCGTGAGCTGGCGCAACCCTGACGAGCTGAGCGGCGTGGTGGCCGCGTTCTACAAGTTCGGCGACCCGCCGGCAGGCCCGCAGGACGGCGCGGTGATCACCGCAACCGATCGAATCGACAGTCTGGCCGTTCCGATCGAGGGCGCTCAGCGTTTGTACTTGTGGCTGCGGGATGCGGCAGGCAACGCAGACCACACCACCGCGGTGGTCGGGCCCATCCTGCGCTATGACGCGACGCCGCCGGTCACTGCGGCCGAGGTTCAGGGGCTGGCCGGGACCAACGGCTGGTACCGCTCGCCGGTGACCGTCACGCTCACGGCAAGCGACGCGGCGTCCGGCGTGGCGTTGCTCTATTACCGCATCAACGGCGGGGATTGGCAGCTGGTGACCAGGTCTACCGCCACCCTGACGCTGTCGCAGTCTGATAAACACGTGGTGGAGTACTACGCGTCCGACGTGGCGGGCAATTCGGAGGCGATGCAGGCGTTGACGGTGAGGATCGACCTCGCTGCACCGCCGCCGCCTGCCGTCGTGCGTTCCTACCCGCAGGGCTGGTCCGCGTTCAATAGCTTTCGTTTCGAGTGGCCCCTGGTCGTCGATCAGTCGGGCATTGCGGGTGCGTACGTGAAGTTCGGTGCGCCGCCGGCCAACGAGCAGGACGGCGAGTTCTATGGTGGGACCACCGAGATCACCGGCGTCCGGGCGCCGGGCGAGGGCCGGTTCACTGCGTATGTGTGGCTGGTGGATGGGGCGGGCAACGCCGACCAGCGCACCGCAGTTGCCATAACCGATGCCATCTGGTATGATGGCTCCTCTCCCGTCACCGTCATCACGCTCTCAGCTGCTTCCGGGTTGGACGGCTGGTACGTCGGACCGGTCGCCTTTAACATGTCCGCTACAGATTCGGGCAGCGGCGTTGCCGCCGTTCGATACCAGATCGATGACGGGCCGGTTGAAACGGGGACGGCGTTTACGGTCGGCCAGGATGGCCGGCACACCGTGCGTATCTGGGCGGTGGACGTGGCGGGGAACACCGAGGCGACGCACGT
>CAZMIS010000311.1:0-5484 GCA_964566325.1 uncultured Anaerolineales bacterium | reverse complement strand
AGAACCCTGACCTGGCGCCCGAAAAGGTCAAGGTCGGGCTGCAGAACGTGGGCCTGTGGGACATCAACCCGCTGAACCTGTTCCGCATCACCTGGAAGAACCAGCCCGTGGCCAGCGGCGGCGGCTTCGGCGGCGTCAACTATCTCGAGCTGCCCAAGGCGCTCACCGGCGTCGATGCCCGCATCCTCGTCCTCGTGGGCAAGTGGTTCCCCACCGGCGCGCACAAGGTCGGCGCAGCGTTCGGCTGCCTGGTGCCCCGCCTGGTCACCGGCCAGTTCGACCCCACCACGCAGAAGGCCGTGTGGCCCTCGACCGGCAACTACTGCCGCGGCGGCGCCTACGACTCCGCGCTGCTGGCGTGCGAATCCGTCGCCATCCTGCCCGAGGGCATGAGCCGCGAGCGCTTCGAGTGGCTGCAGCAGGTTGCAGGCGAGGTGATCGCCACCCCCGGCACCGAGAGCAACGTCAAGGAGATCTTCGACAAGTGCTGGGAGCTGCGCCGCTCCGGCCAGGACCTCGTGATCTTCAACCAGTTCGACGAGTTCGGCAATGTCCTCTGGCACCATGCCGTCACGGGCAACGCGTTCGCCGAGATGCTGGAGAAAGAACTGCGCCCCGGCGAGACATTGCGCGGCTCGGTCTTCACGACCGGCTCCGCAGGCACGATCAACGCCGGCGACCGCCTGAAGGAGCTGTTCCCGGAGAGCAAGATCGCGGCCAGCGAGGCGCTGCAGTGCCCCACGCTGCTCCAGAACGGCTTCGGCGCGCACCGCATCGAGGGCATCGGTGACAAGCACGTGCCGTGGGTCCACAACGTCAGGAACACCGACATGGTCATAGCGGTTGACGACGAAGTGCCCATGCAGATGATCCGGCTTTTCATGGAGCCGGAAGGGCGCAAATACCTGGTGAAGCAGGGCGTGCCCGAGGCGTTGGTGAACCAGCTGGACCTGGTCGGCATCTCCGGCGCGGCCAACATCGCATCCGCCATCAAGATGGCCAAGTGGTACGAGTGGGGCGAGGGCGACGTCGTGGTGACCTTGCTCACCGACTCCATGGAGCTGTACGGGAGCCGCTTGCAGGAACTCACCGCGGAGCACGGCGAATTCACCGCGTGCGACGCGGCGGCCGTCTACCACCAGCACATCCTCGGCCTCAGCACCGACTACGTCGAGGAGCTGACCTACCCCGCGCGCAAGCGCGTGCACAACCTGAAGTACTACACCTGGGTCGAGCAGCAGGGCAAGACCTACGAAGAAATCCTGGACCAGTGGTACAAGAAGGACTACTGGACCGGCGTACACGGCCAGGTCGATGAGATCGACGCCCTGATCGAAGAATTCAACGCCCGCGTCGGCCTCGCGTAACCGGATACTGGATGCTGGATGCTGGGGACTGGGGACTGGGGGCTGGGGGCTGGGGACTGGGGACCGGGCACTCGGAACCGGGCCCCAGTCATCCTGAGCGGAAGGACAATCTTCAATCTTCAATCTTCAATCTTCAATCCGGCTCCAATCCCCGCCCAGGAGATGTCCGATGCAGCACATCGAGTTCACCCGCCAGTCACACGACGGCCTGTCGCTGTACCACCAGTGTTGGTCCCCGGACGAACCACCCCGCGCCGTGGTCTGCCTGGTGCATGGGCTCGGCGAACACACCGGCCGCTACGCCCACGTGGCCGCTGCGCTCAACGAGGCCGGCTACGCGCTCCTCGGCTGCGACCTGCGCGGCCACGGCCGCTCGGGCGGCGCCCGCGGTCACACCCCGTCCTATGACGCCCTCATGGACGACATCGACCGCCTGCTCGACGAGGCCGCGCACCGCCATCCCGGCCTGCCGCGCTTCCTCTATGGCCACAGCCTGGGCGGCAACCTCGTGCTCAACTACGGCTTGCGCAGCAAGCCCGCACTGCGTAGTGAGCCCGCCATCGCCGGCGTGATCGCCACCAGCCCTGCGCTGCGCCTGGCAACGCCGCCGCCGCCCGTCCAGGTGGCGCTGGTCAGGGCCATCAACAAAGTCTACGGCGGCCTCCAGATCCCGAACGGCCTGGATCTCGAAGGCCTGGCGCGCGACCCCGCCGTCATTCGCGCCTACACGAGCGACCCCCTGGTTCACAACAAGATTTCCATGCGCCTGGCGTTGGGGATGTTCGAATCCGGCGAGTGGGCGTTGGCACACGCGGCCGGGTTCCCCCTGCCCCTGCTGCTCGTCCACGGCACGCAGGACAAGCTCACATCTGCGCAGGCCTCGGAGGAGTTCGCGGCCCGGATGCCAGGGGGGCGCTGCACGCTGAAGCTGTGGGAAGGCTATTACCATGAGACGCACAACGAGCCCGAAAAGGCCGGTGTGCTGCAATTCATGATCGATTGGCTGAACAGGAGTATGCCATGTCCGACTACTTGATGATTCAACCCTTCGCCGTCCAGCTGCGACGGATTCTGAAGGAGTACGAGGCGACCGGGTCCATCTTCGGCATCCACAAGTCGTTCTTCTACACCCCCAGGCCCGATGCGCCGTTTGCCGTCCCCAACGTCTACGGCAAGTACCTGGCCACCCCGATCGGACCCTCCGCCGGCCCGCACACACAGCTCAGCCAGAACATCATCAGCGCCTGGCTGTGTGGCGGCCGCTTCATCGAGCTGAAGACGGTCCAGATCCTCGACGAGCTGGAGATCCCGCGGCCCTGCATCGACATGGAGGACGAGGGCTACAACGTCGAGTGGTCCCAGGAGCTGAAGCTGGAAGAGTCCGCGCACGAATACGTGGTCGCCTGGGCCATCCTCCACCTACTCCCCCGCATCCTCGGTTGGGACGGCAGGGGCGGCGCCACTCCGCCCGTGGGCGCCCACTCGGTGGGCACCCGCGGACCGGGCACCCACGGCGTGGGCGTTATCTTCGACATGAGCGTCGGCTACAACCTCGAGGGCATCCGTAGCCCGCGCGTGGTCAACTTCATGAACAAGATGGAGAACGCGGCGGAAGAGGTGGCCCAGGTCAAGGCCATCCTGCGCCGCGACTTCCCCCAGTTCGCCGATATCGAGATCCCCGACCGGATCGCCAACAGCATCACCCTCTCCACCATGCACGGCTGCCCGCCGGACGAGATCGAGCGAATCACCGAGTACCTCCTGACCGAGCGCAAGCTGCACACGATCGTCAAGATGAACCCCACGCTGCTCGGCAAGGAGCGGGTGCTCGACATCCTGCACAACGCGCTGGGCTTCAGGGAGATCCACATCCCCGACTCCGTCTTCGAGCACGACATCGCCTACGACAAGGCGGTCGGCCTCATCGGCCGCATGCAGACAGTCGCCGCGCAGCAGGGCCTGGCCTTCGGCGTCAAGCTCAGCAACACCCTCGCGATGCACAACCACAAGCAGGTGATGCCCGGCGACGAGATGTACATGTCGGGCCGCGCGCTCTACCCCGTCACCATGAATCTGTTCAACAAGCTGGCGCACGAGTTCAACGGCAACCTGCGCGTCTCCTACTCGGCCGGCGCCGACGCCCTGAACGTCGCCACGATCGCCTCCTGCGGGCCGGTGCCCATCACCGCCTGCTCCGACCTGCTCAAGCCGGGCGGCTACGCCCGCTTCGCCCAGTGGCTGGAGAACCTCGACGCCGCCATGGTCGCGGCCGGCGCGCACAACCTGGACGAATTCTCCGCCAACAAGCTGGCGAACCTGGAGGCCGCCGCCGCTGCCGCGCTCACCGACCACCGCTGGAAGAAGGAGTACGTCCCCTACGGCCTGCCCAAGGTGCGCTCGGGCCTGGGCCTGTGGGACTGCATCGTGGCGCCCTGCATGGAGCAATGCGCGGTCTGCCAGGACGTGCCGGAATACAACTGGTGGATCAAGGAAGGCGACCCCGACAAGGCGCTCGACGTGATCCTGGCCCGCAATCCGCTGCCCGGCGTCACCGGCTACGTCTGCAACCACCTGTGCCAGACGCGCTGCGTGCGCAACGACTACGAAGAGACGGTCGCCATCCGCGCGCTGAAGCGCTACGCGGAAGAGAACGGCGTCGCGTCCCCGCTGGTGCCGAAGGCGAAGGTGGGCAAACGGGTCGCCGTGGTCGGCTCCGGCCCGTCCGGCTGGTCGGCCGCGTTCTACCTGGCGCTCAACGGCGTCGACGTCACCATCTTCGAGGCGAAGGACGTCATCGCAGGCATGATGCGCATGGTGCCGGTGTTCCGCCTCCCCTGGGAAGTCATCCAGCGCGACGTGGATCGCATCCTGGGCTTGGGCGTCCGGCTGGAGCTGAACCATCCCATCACCGGCGCGCCCGAGAAGCTGCTCCGCGCCGGCGCCGCAGCGCCCGCCGCCGCCGCGCCCGGGTTCGACGCCGCGGCGCCCGGCTTTGACGCCGTGTACCTCGCCACCGGCTTCCAGCGGGACACCCCGCTGCGCATCCCCGGCATGGAAGGCCCCGGCGTATGGGCCGCGCTCACCCTCCTGGATCGCACCCGCCGCGGCGAAAGGCCCCACCTGGGCCGCAAGGCCCTGGTGATCGGCGGCGGCGACACCGCCATGGACGCAGTGCGCACCTCGCAGCGCCTCACCGGCAACCCCACCACCATCGTCTACCGCCGCACCCGCCAGGAGATGCCGGCCAGCCTCGAGGAGATCGAGGGCGCGCTGGAGGAAGGCAACGTCCTCCTCGAGCTCACCACCCCCGTGCGCGTCGTGCGCGCCGGGGAAGGCGCCGCGGAAGGCGCCGTCGTGGCGCTGGAATGCCTGCGCAACCGGCTGGGCGAGCCCGGGCCGGACGGCCGGCGCAAGCCGGTTGCGATCCCGGGCAGCGAGTTCCAGATCCCGTGCGACACCGTCATCGTGGCCGTGGGCCAGAACCCCGACTTCGCCTTCCTGGAAGGCAGCGTCGTGACCGTCTGCAGCGACGGCGGCATCGCCATCGACCACGCCAGCGGCAGCACCGGCGTCCCCGGCGTCTACGCGGGCGGCGATGCAGCCGAGGCCGGCCCCGAGAGCATCATCGCGGCGTGCGGCGACGGCCGCCGCGCCGCCGAGTCGATCTGCTGGCAGTTCGGCGTCCCGTTCGACCAACCGCCGGCCGACAAGGCACGCCTGACGGCTGAGGAGATAGTCGAAGTCAAGCACGTGCGCGCCCGCAAGCTGCCGCAGGTGCCCACGAACATGCTGCCCATTCCGCTGCGCCAGGGCTTCGACCTGATCGACCTGAGCTTCACGCGCGGGCAGGCGGAGGCCGAGGCCGCGCGCTGCGTCCAGTGCACCACCTTCTGCGACAAGTGCGTCGAGGTGTGCCCCAACCGCGCCAACCAGACCTTCCTGATGCGCCCGGTCGACGTCATGCTGCCCCGCCTCGCCCTGGTGGGCGACGCAGCCCGCGTGGTCGGCTACGAACGCTTCGTGGTCGGCCAGGACCGGCAGATCGTCAACATCAACGACTTCTGTAATGCCTGCGGCGACTGCACCACCTTCTGCGTGCACCATGGCCAGCCCTGGC
>CAZMIS010000310.1:0-5500 GCA_964566325.1 uncultured Anaerolineales bacterium | reverse complement strand
GAAAAGTACTTCTGGGGGGTCGAATTGCGCCGCGTGGACGGGTGTCACTGCGAACGCCAGGATGATCACGAGGACGAGCAGTCGAGGCAGGGTCTTCATGGCTTTCTCCTTTTCTGATGGGGGACGGTGAAGGAAAAGATGGGTGTCCGCGATGTCGAATGGCGATGGGAAGGCCCGGTGCAGAGTGCGCCGGCGCCAGTCGGAGATGGCCGGCCCAATCAAAGAGAGGACCGTCAGGACAGGAGGCCACAGGGCGTGCGTACGGGCATGGTTCCAGGCCATGGCAACGATCTCCAGACCAGAGCCTGAACCATCAAAGAAGTGACTTATCGCTAAGTCAACCCGATTATACAACGCCGGCCGACTCATGACAATAGGGAATGGCTGCTTCTGGTGGCCTGCAGGTGGGGAACTGACGCTGCCAGTTCTCCCGGCGCGACGTTGGGTGGCATTTCTGCAGAGACCTGACAGGTCCCAAGCTGGGGGTATACCGCCTGTGGGATTCGGGCCTGCCAGGTCTCCTACGGATCGGTCTTACACGGCGACCGCTGCGCTTACTTCGTGTGGATCACGATGTTCCCGCCGCCGATGGCCTGCTCGGCGCCGTTGTCGTAGATGACGTTCTCCACAGCGCCGTTGTCCTCCCACCAGATCTTGATGCGGAAGGTGTCCGGGCCGCCGGAGGCGGCGCCATCGCCGGCCCAGATCATGAACTTGTACGGGTTGCCGTTGGGGGCGAGCCCGTCGTTCACCGTGCCGCTGCCCTTGAACTGGGCCTTGGTCTTGCCCGCAACCACCAGCCAATCGTAGGTCTCGGAGTGGAAGCTGAAGCCGGCCACGGCGAACTGGAACCCGGTGTTGCCCTCCGGCACGGCGGCTCCCTTCTTGTACTTCGAGACGAAGCCGAAGGTGGCCCGGCCGACCAGGCTTGGATCAAGCTTGTAAGCGCCGGCCGGCGAGGCGATCCAGCCGCCGCCGGTGACGAAGCCTGCGGCCGGGTCATAGACTACGGCCATCGTACAGGCCGGCTCCGAGTCGAGGGCGCCATCGTTGACCGTCAAGCACACGTCGTAGATACCGGCCGCGGCGTAGCTGTGCGTGGGCTGAGCGCCGTCGCCCGTCGTTCCGTCGCCGAAGTTCCAGGCGTAGGTCAGTGGATCGCCGTCCGGATCGGAGGAGGCGCTGCCGTCGAAGGCGATGGCGGTGTTGATCGCGGCCAGGTATGGCCCGCCGGGGACGGCGACCGGTGCGGTGTTGCCGGCCGGTTCATTCACAACCTGCCCGGTCGGCAAGCTGGCAGTCGCGCTGTTGTAGGGTCCGTATAGGATGGTCAGGTCCGCCGTGATCGCGTGTGAACCCACACCAAGAGACGAGGTGGTGCACGTCACCGGGTTCGGGGCATCCGCCTCCAGCTCTGGATTGTGACCCAGCCAGAGGCCCTCGCAGCCCGGAATCGCGCTCCCGTCTGCCTTGAAGGTGACCTGCCCCCACGGGGCAGGCCAATCATCAACCGTTGCTGTTGAGCCGAGGCTGAAGGTCACCGGCTCGCCCTGAAGCGAGGGGTTGGGAGAGGAGGTGAGCGTCAAGGAGGGACTGGTCTTGATCCAGAACGTACGCTGGACTTCGATGCGGCTCCCGGTCTGGTCAGTCACATAGACGTCCACCAGCACCTGGCCCGCCTCGGTCGGGGCGCCCGAGATGACGATGCTGCCGCTGCTGGTGTCCAGAGCCAGGCCGGCGGGCAGCCACTGCTCGCTCCCCGTGGCAAACACGTACGGCGCGATACCGCCGCTCACCGCGATCGTCTGGTCATAGGCCGCGCCCAGGCTGCCATCCGGCAGGGTTGCCGGGCTGGCTCCCAGGGGCGGATGGATCGTGAAGTGCTCGCTGATCCGGCCTAGCGCGCCGTTGGCATCCGTGAAGTCCACATGGGCCAGGAATGTCCCCGTCTCGGCCGGCGTGCCGGAGAGGGTGATCGTGCCCGACTGCTTGTCGAAGGCATACGTCAGTCCAGACGGGAGCGGACTGGTTGGGGAGGGGGTGAAGGTGTAGGGGTCATCCCCGCCGGTCACGGTGATCGTCTGGTTGTAGGAGGCGCCCTGCACGCCGTCTGCGAAACGGGCGGGGAGAGGTGTCAACACCACCGTGTGGATGCCGATATCCATCCCGGTCAGATTGCCTGTCAGGATAGCGAATGGCGCCGGCATCTCCGTGACCTTGAACCCCGTATTCAGGCCCACGTCCACATACACAGATACGCTGAAGCCATCGGGGAGACCACCAGCAGGTTCGGGAATGATGAACTCGAAGCTGCCATCCGCACCGGTGTAGGCGGACAGGTAGTTGAAGGGTACCTGATCGATGTTCAGGGCAAGGATGACGGGAGCACCCTCGATGCCCACCTCACCTGTATCGCGGCTGCCATCGGCATCGAGGTCGTCGTAAACCACGCCGCTGATGGTGTAGTCGCTGGGCGTCTCGACTTCGGTTGTGTCGATGAGCCGCAGGGAGAGCTCATAGTTCTCTGGATACCAGGCATCTCCGGGCGCTTGAAGGGACGTTGCCGAGTACTCCAGGCCGCGGCCAACCGTGTCGGCGTTTCCTTCCATCCAGCCGAAGTAGTTGACCTGGGTGTCGCTCAAGGTGCCGTGGTTAAAGATCTCCACCCAATAGCTGCCGGCCACGAGGTCCTGCGGCGTTTCCAGCGTCAGGGTGATCAGGTACACGTCAGGCGTCTCCGCGGTTGCCGCAAAAGCCAGCTCGCGCTGGGAGGCTACGCCTTCCTCGCTGTAGAATGCGGTCCCGGGCCCATCTCCGAAGTCAGGCTGGCGCAGGAGGACGGTGAAATCGTCCGAGTACGTGGCAGCGTCATAGTAGACCCCCCACAACTGGATCTGGTCGATCGTCAGCGTCTCGCCTTCCAGCACCGAGAAGTTCGCGGCCGCGGTGCACCCAAAGCCCCATGCGGTGCTGCACAAAACCGTATCGGCGGCAACGGGTTGTCCATCTTCCATTGGCAGCTGCTCCAGCAGGACGGTGCTTCCGGCCTGGGCCTGAGCGCCAGGAACAGCCATCAGGGACAGCAGGATGGCAATCGCCATAAGCACAGTGATTGAGTGTTTCATGTTCTTATCTCCTTCTTCGTGGGGGTTGTCTCCTCGCGGAGCCGTTGTGCACGTTCTTTCAATTGGCGGAAGTAGTCGCTCTCGGTGATCTCGGCCACTTCGCGCGCTTTCTTTGCCTGGTCGATCTCGATGCGCAGCGCCCGGACCTGCTGCTGCAAGGTCTGTTCGCGCGCCTGCACCTCGCGCGCCATGCGCTGAAAGACCCGCCCGAGCTGGCCGAGCTCGTCGGGTCGCGCGGCAACCAGATCCAGCTCATCGCCGTGGAACTGGCCGGCCTCGACCGCCGCCGCAGCCGCAGTCAGGCGCGCCACCTGCTGCAGGTATTCGACCTCCTGGTCGCGGAACCATTTCTTCTGGAGGCACGCGTTGACACGGGCCCGCAGCAGGACGGGGTCGAAGGGCTTCGGCAGGTAATCCTCTGCGCCGAGCTCGATGCTTTTTATCACGCTCGCCATCTCGTCAAGGGCCGAGACCATGATGACCGGGATATCACGCAGTGCAACCTCCTGTTTCATCCGGTGCAGCACCTGGTGCCCGTCGATGCCGGGCATGACGACGTCCAGGAGCACCACGTCGTAGCTGCTTGCCGCCATCATCGCCAGCGCGGCCTCACCGTCCGTCGCCGCATCCACCGCGTGCCCCTGTTCTTCCAGGCTCGTGGCCAGCAGCATGCGGTTGACGAAGTCATCATCCACCACCAGGGCCTTCCCGAAGCGATCAATCATGTGCCCCTCCCTCTGCTCCGGCCCGCAGCCGCTCCAGCGCCTGGCAGGCCCTGGCACACTCGGCGCGGACCTGCGCCAGCAACTCGTCCGCACCCGCCAACTCATCCGCCTGTGCGCGGCTCTCCAGCGCCTGGCACAGGTCACCCAGCTTCAACGCACCGAAGTTTCGGGCATTCGACTTCAGGGTGTGGGCCGCGCGGCGCAAGTCCGCAGCGTTACCCTGTTCGAGCGCACGGCTCGCGGCGGCCTGCAGGTGGACGGCATCCGTGAGAAAGCTGTCGATCAGCACCGGCAGCATCAGCTCCGCCTTGCTGCCAAGGGTCTTCGTCAGTCGCTGCAGGGAGACGGCATCGAGGACCGGCGCCTCTGCCGGCGAGATCGAGCGCCCGGCAGAGGCCTGCTCAGGCGCACCGTCGTCGCCGCCCGACGCGGCAGGGTCGGCGGTCGCCGAGGGTGCCGGCGCGGATCCACTGGGTCCTGGCGCGCGGCCGAGCGCGGCGGCAAGCTGGGCCGGGTCGATCGGCTTGCTGATGTAGTCGTCCATGCCTGCTGCCAGGCATGTTTCCCGGTCGCCCTGCATCGCGTTCGCAGTCATCGCAATGATGTAGGGGTCCGACGGCCCGGGGCCCGACGCTCCCGGTCCACGGCTCCGGATGGCCCGGGTTGCCTGCAGGCCGTCCATCTCGGGCATCTGTACGTCCATCAGGATCACGTCATAGGGCTGCCTTTCGAGGGCAGCCAGGACCTCCAGCCCGTTGGCGGCCACATCCGCCCGGCTTCCGAGCCGCTCCAGCAGCAGAAGTGCCAGCTTCTGATTGGTGGCGTTGTCTTCGGCCAGCAGGATGCGCAGTGGCCGGTGAGGCTCGGCGGCCGGGCCGGGACGCGTGCGGTCCGGCGCAGCCGCCGGGGCCGGCAGCCCGGTGAAGACCTGCATCAGCGCCTCGAAGAGCGCCGACGTCCGCGCGGGCTTGGTGAGGCTGGCGGCGAAGAGGCCCTCTGCGATCTCTCGCCCATAGCCGCCCAACGAGGAGAGCAGGATCAGCGGCAGCCTGCCACGGTCCGGCGACGCGGACTCGGCTGCCCTAATGGCCAGCGCCAGGTCAATGCCATCCATCTCCGGCATCTGCAGGTCGAGGATCGCCAGGTCGAAGCGGGTTCCTTGCCGGAGCCGCACCAAAGCGTCCCGCGGCGATCCGGTCGAGTGGGGCGCCATGCCCCACCCGAGCAGCTGCAGGCTCAGGATACGGCGGTTGGTGGCGTTGTCGTCCACGATCAGCACGCTGCGGCCCCGCAGCTCAGGCGTCTCACCAGGTAACAAACGTGCGGGAAGTTCGGCGGCCTCCGCCCGGATGGTGAAGTGGAAGACCGAGCCTCTGCCCGGCAGCCCTTCGCTCTCCACCCACATGGCGCCGCCCATCAGCTCGCTCAGCCGCCTGCTCACCGCCAGGCCCAGGCCGGTGCCGCCGTACTTACGGGTGGTGGAGGAATCGACCTGCGAGAAGGACTGGAACAGGCGCTCCTGCCGGTCGGCCGGGATGCCGATGCCGGTATCGCGGACGGCAAAGTGCAATTCATGTAGGGGCGAGGTTACCTCGCATCTACTCCAACTAATTCGCTCGCATTGCGGTGAGAGCGAGTATACTGGGCGGT
>CAZMIS010000309.1:0-5510 GCA_964566325.1 uncultured Anaerolineales bacterium | reverse complement strand
GCGTGCGGAAGGCTTTGGGCGAGATGAAGCAGGCGTTCTGCGATCCGAAGTCGGTGCCGCTGATCCAGGCGACGGTCACGCGATCGCCCACGGCCTCGTACACGCGCGGGAGGTTCGCGAGGGCGACCTCACATTGCTGGTCGAAGACCGCCGCGATGTAGTCCTTGCGGGTCACGGTGCTCATGTACCATTCCGCGACATCCCGGATCCCCCTGGGGTGCTTGACCCACGGCCCAGGCACCAGCGCGATGTCGCCGAACCCCGCGCCGCCGAGAACCATCATCAGCGCGCGGTCGGTCTCGTTGTAGAGCCGCTCTGACTCGACGCGCAGGTGGGCCAGGTCGGCCTCGGAGATCGGCCCGTAGTCGGAAGCGTTGTCCGCGGGGTCCAGGCTGGCGTCGTCGATCGGCTCCTGGCGGATGAGAGAATCGAAGTAGAAGCCGCCTCCGGGCATCTTGGCGCTGGGCGGGGCCGACTTGTCGCCGTCCACATACATCAGGAGGTCGCCGTTCGCGTCCGGCTCGGTGTTGAACTTGCCGGGCACCAGCAGCGGCGTGCCGTCCCAGAAGGTCCACGGCTTCCAGTCTTCATTGTTGAAGCCGAACAGGGTTCCCGGGGTGGCCAGGCCCACGACATCCACTCCCAGCCGGTCCTGCAGGTCGGGTCCGATCTCGCCCAGCATCTGGTAGGGCTCGATGACCTTGACCGGCGTTCCCGGTGCATCCAGTCCCAGCGCCTGGCGCAGCGCGTACACCGTGGTGGCGTGCATGCCGGTCTGGCCGCAGCCGCCCAGGTCGAGGGGGATGCGATCGCCCTCCCGGTGCGCCAGGGCCGCGTTGATTCGCTCGCGAGAATTCATGGGATCTCCGTGGCTCATTCTTTGGCTGCGATGCGCGTGCGCACGCGCTCGGCGCGGGCCTGCCGGCCCTGCGAGATGGCCACGGCCGCGATCAGCAGCAGGCCCAGGGCAACACGCTGGACAAAGGTGTTGAACCCCAGCAGGTTCATGCCGTTGTTGAGGACGCCGACCAGGATGACGGCCAGGAAGGTGCCGAAGACCGTGCCCTTGCCGCCCGCGGTCGCGGCCCCGCCCAGGAAGACCGCGGTCACCGCCTGGAGCTCCAGCCCGGTGCCGTTCACGGGGTTGCCCGACGTGGTCCGCGCGGTCAGCAGCACCCCTGCCAGCCCGGCGATGCCGCCCGACAGCATGTACATCAGGACGCGCACGCGGGAGAGGTTGATGCCGGCGAGGCGCGCGGCCGTCGCGTTGCCGCCGATGGCGTAGATGGCCCGGCCAAAATCGGTATAGGTCATGATGACATGGACCATGATGGCGACGATCACCAGGACGACCGTCAGGACGGGGATGCCCGTCCACTTGGAGCCTGCCAGCGGCGGGATGACCAGGTCCTGAAGGAAACGGCCCTGGGCCAGCCAGGTGAACTGCGGCTGGGTGACCACGCCGATGGGCTTGCCTTCTGGCGCCAGCAGGAACGCGAAGCCTGCGAATGCAGCCAGCGTGCCCAGGGTCGCGATGATCGGGTTCACACGAAGCTGGGTCACGATCAGGCCGTTGATCGCGCCGGCCAGGGCGCCGGCCATGATCCCGGCGAACACCGCAATCAGCACGTTGTTGGTCGGCAGGATCTTGAGCGCACCCACCGTCCCCGTGCCGACCAGCACGGAGGCGGCCACGACGGAGCCGACCGACGCGATGGAGCCGACCGAAATGTCCAGCGCGCCCGCCACGATCACCACTGTCTGGCCGACGGCCAGCAGGCCGACGATCACGATCGCCTGGGCCAGGCTGTTCATCAGGTTTTGCCAGGAGAAGAACTTGTCGCCCCCGCTGAACCCGAACCAACCACTGGCGACGACGACAAGAAAGACGAGGGCAACCAGTGCGAACATGAGCGAGAGGTTGTCCGCGCCGATAAATCCGATCAGGCGGCGGAATGCACCGCCCCGTGCGCGGGCGGCAGTAGGGGAAATGGATGTGCTGCTCATGCTGTACCGTTCTCCTCCGATGATATGGCGGCTCCGACAGGAACCGTGGAAAGTTGATCGACCATGGCCAGCTTGAGGACCGCTTCTTCGGTGGCCTCCGCCGCGCTGAGCTCGCCGGTGATCCGGCCGGCCTGCAACACGTAGATGCGATCCGAAAGGCCGAGAATCTCCGGCAGCTCGGAGCTGATGAACATGATGCCCAGCCCCTGGTTGGCCAGGTCGTCGATGAGACGATAGATCTCCGCCTTGGCGCCCACGTCGATGCCGCGCGTCGGCTCGTCGAGGATCAGGACCTTCGGCTTGGCGGCCAGCCAGCGCGCCAGCACGACCTTCTGTTGATTGCCCCCGGAAAGCTTGCCGACTTCCTGCTCGAGGGAGGGTGTGCGCACACGCAGCGTTTCGATGTACTCGCTCGCGATGCTGCGCTCCAGGCCGCGGCGCACGAAGTGAAGGCGGCTGAGCCGGCGCAGGATGGCCAGCGATGCGTTCTCGAGAACGCTTCGGATCAACACCAGCCCTTCGCGTTTGCGATCTTCGGGCGCGAAGCCGATTCCCTTGGCAATGGCGTCGTCCGGCCGGCGAATGTTGGTCTCCTGGCCGTCGAGCACGATGCTGCCCCCGTTCTTGGGCAGCTCGCCGAAAATAACCTTGGCCAACTCCGTCCGGCCCGCGCCGATCAAGCCCGAGAACCCGACGACTTCGCCCGCGTTGATGTGAAAGCTCACATCCTGATGCCAGTTGCTTTGCAGGTCGGTCACCCGCAGGACCTCGTGGTCCGTGACCGCGCGCCGCCGCTGGATGAATTCGGAAAGCTCGCGGCCGACCATGAGTCGTACGATCTCGCCATCGGTCAGCTCGGCCGCGGGTCTGACCGCGACGAGCTGGCCATCGCGCAAGATGGCGACGCGATCGCACAGCCGCAGGATCTCCTTGATGCGGTGGGAGACGTAGATGATCGCCACGCCTTCATCGCGCAGCCGGCGGACCAGCTTGAACAGGCGGTCCACCTCTTCATCCGCCAGCGACGAGGTCGGCTCGTCCAGTGCCAGGACCCGCACCCCGGATTTGAGCGCGCGCATGATCTCCACGAGCTGGCGCTGGGCAGAAGATAGCTCCTCCCCCAGCGAGTGGATCGGAACGACATCCTCAAATCCATATTGAGCCAGACTGCGTCGCACCTCGTGGTTGAGCTTCATTCGGGAGAACATGCCGAAGCGTTTGGGCAGCTCTCCGGCCCAGATGTTCTCCGCCACATCGACCCCCGGAATGATCTCCGGCTCCTGGTAGATGACCCGGATCCCGGCCTTGTGCGCGGCGCGCGGATTCGAAAAGCTCAGCCGCTCGCCGTCAATGGTCAGGGTCCCGCTGTCGGGCTGGTAGTCGCCGTTGATGATCTTGAGCAGCGTGGATTTCCCGGCCCCGTTCTCGCCCATGAACGCGAGGATCTCGCCCGGCCTGATATCCAGCGAGACGTCGCTGAGGGCCTGGACGTTGGGGAAGGCCTTGCTGACGTTGCGGATCTCCAGCGTACCGGGCGGGTTGGGCGGCGCTGTCGTATCGGGTGACGCAATGTCGGCCGTGGTTGTCGTCATGATCGGGCACTCGCTCCCATTGACCTTGGCATGATGCTTCCGGCGGGCTTTGGACCCACCGGAAGCGTACGGAACAACTGTGTCGTCCCGTTTGGGGCTGTCCGAAAAGACGCGGGCAGCCCCTTTTTCTCGCGTTCTCTAAGGAACGGTGGTTTAATGGGGGTATGAAACGCAAACCCGCTGCCCCCGTATTCAAGCCCTACACGATGGCTCAGCCGCAGTTGCTGCCACCGAGCCTGGATGAGTTGATCGAGCCGAACCACCTGGTGCGGGTGGTGAATGCGGCGATTGACCAGCTGGATGTGAGCCCGCTGTTGGCGCAGTACAAGGGCGGTGGGACGTCCAGCTACCACCCGCAGATGCTGCTGAAGGTGTTGGTATATGCCTATTGCAGCAAGATCTACTCGTCGCGGCGGATTGCCGCTGCGCTGCGGGAGAACATTCACTTCATGTGGCTGAGCGGCGGCAACCGGCCGGACTTTCGCACGATCAACGACTTTCGCGGGCAGCGGATGCAGGGCGTGATCGACGAGGTGTTCGCCGAGGTGCTGACGTACCTGGTCGAGGCGGGCTACGTGCAGCTGGAGCACTACTTTGTTGACGGGACCAAGATCGCGGCGGATGCCAACCAGCACAAGGTGGTATGGGCCAAGCGCACGGCGCGTTATCAGCAGCGGGTGCGGGAGCAGATCGGGGAGTTGCTGCGGCAGATCGAGCAGGTGAATGCTGACGAGCAGGCCGAGTACGGCGATGCGGACCTGGAAGAACGCGGGCCGGCCGGGGGCGGGCAACTCGACTCGGGCCAGCTGCGTGAGCGGATCGAGCAACTCAACGAGCGGCTCCGGGAGCGGCAACTGTCAAAGCCAGAGGCCCAAGCGGCCGACAGAGCGCTGAAGCAGCTGGCGACGGATTGCCTGCCGCGGCTGGAGAAGTACGAGCAGCAGACCGAAACGCTGGCTGGGCGGTCGGGCTATGCCAAGACGGACCCAGATGCCAGTTGTATGCGACTAAAGGAAGATCGTGCGACGGAGAAGGCCTGGCCGAAGCCAGCCTACAACGTGCAGCTGGGTACCGAGGGGCAGTTCATCGTGGGGTTCAGCGTGCATGACCAGGCAGGCGACACCGGGTGCCTGATCCCGCATCTGGAGCAGGTGCGCCAGAACACCGGCGGTCGTTTGCCGCAGCACGTGGTGGCGGATGCTGCGTATGGCAGCGAAGAGAACTACGCCTACCTGGACCAGCAGGGGGTGGGTAACTACCTCAAGTACAACACCTTCTACCAGGACACGCATCATTACCGCAACCCGGACATCCTGCGCGCCCACCAATTCCGGGCCGAGCACTTCGCCTATGACGCGGCCACCGACACCTTCAGCTGCCCGGCCGGCCAGCCGCTGCACTTCCAGTACACCACCCGCTATACCAGTGCTAACGGCTATCTCAGCGACCGCCGTGTCTACCAGTGCTTCGCTTGTGCCGACTGTCCGTTGCGCAGCCAGTGCACCCGGGCCAAAGGCAACCGCCAGATCCGCATCAGTTTCCGCCTGCTCGCCTACCGCCAGCAAGCCCGGGACAACCTGACCAGCCCTGCAGGCGAGCGCTTACGTGCGGCGCGCTCCGTCGAGGTGGAAACCGTCTTCGGGCATCTCAAACAAAATATGGGCTTCCGGAGATTTCACTTGCGGGGCCGGGCGAAAGTGAAAACGGAATGGGGGCTCGTGAGCATCGCTCACAACCTGAAGAAGGTGGCGGCCGCATAGGCCGCTTTTTTTTCTCCTTTCCCCAATTCCAGCTAGCTCCCTTTGACCCCATCCAGTCAAGCAAAGGGGCTGCCTGGATGTTCTTTCCAGACAGCCCCTACCAGGCGACGCCCGGTGAACCGGGCTATTTGCGTCCGACGAACAGGCTCAA
>CAZMIS010000308.1:0-5556 GCA_964566325.1 uncultured Anaerolineales bacterium | reverse complement strand
ACGGGGAACGTCGAAAGCGAGCGCACCGTGGCCGACCCGGAGAGAATCTGAGACAGGGTGCATACCACTGGTGAACCGCACCGCAGAAGACGCCTTCGTCATGTCCGCGGGCAATCCCTGGCCGTGGCTCAAGCTGCTGAACACCGGGAAGTACAACGCCATGCCCGTCTTTCGCTTCATCTTCGTGTTCCAGTGCGCGGGCCCCAAATCCCTCACCTGCATCGAGGAGCTGACCCAGACCGACCTGCACGACATGAAGTGCCTTGAGTTCAGGCCCGTGAGCATCCCCGGCCTCGACGCAGAGGTCGAGGTGGAGCGGATCGGCATGAGCGGAACGCTCTCCTATGAGCTGCGCGGAGAAGGCAAGGACGGCCCTGCCGTTTACGATGCCCTCTACCGGCTCGGCAAGGAAAAGTACGGCATGAAGCGCCTGGGCTGGCGCACCTATTTCGTGAATCACACTGAGGGCGGCTACCCCCAGACTTCGTGCAGCTTCTCCCAGGCCTGCGAGATTGACGAAGAATTCATCAATTCCGGCATGAACCTGCTCCCGCCGCACTACACCGGCAGCTATGATCCCGCAAACTACCGGGCGCGACTCCGCACCCCCGGTGAGGTGGGCTGGATGTGGATGGCCAGGTTTGACCATGATTTCGTTGGCCGCGCCGCGGTCGAGGCGGAGGCAAAGGCGCCGAAGCGCACCATCGTGACGCTGGAGTGGAACAGCGATGATGTGGTCGACATTTACGCCTCTCAGTACCGCGACAGCGAGCCCTACAAGTACATGGAAATGCCCATTGCGCCCCAACAGCCGGCCGGCGGCCACGCTGACCGCGTGCTGACCGTTGACGGCAAGGAAATCGGAGTCTCCTCCTCGGTGGTCTTCAGCAAGTATTTCCAGAAGGACATTTCCCAGTGCACCATTGACGTCGATCAATCCACGATCGGCAACGAGGTCATCATCGAGTGGGGCGATTTTGGCGGTAAGATCAAGAAGGTGCGCGCCACCGTGGCCCGCTTCCCCTATCTCGACCTTGTGAGAAACGAAAAGTACGATATGGAGACCGTCCCACGCGGATATAGGCCCTGAACCGGCAGGGCCCAACAACATACAAATACACTGCCTTCCTGCCTGTCAGCTGAGGCTGACTGAGCGCGTGGCGATGTGAGATTGCTGGCAGCGGCGAAGTTACTTCCCCACTAGGTGGAGCCGGTGTCAGCCGGCTCCATCATCGAAGAACTTCTGATAGGTGACTCCGTCAAGTGCTTCTTCATAATACCGAGGCATGACGTATCCCACCTGATAGCCGATTGCTTCATAGAAACGCCGGCCACGGTCGTTCGTGGTTGGGGTGTCGACATAGATGCCGCGTGCATGACATGCACGAGCATAATCCTCAGCACGTGCCACCAATGCAGAGGCAGCGCCGTTTCGCTGATGCGCCGTATCGACCGCCAGGCCCTGAATCTGGGCTAGGCGATTCCATTCGTGGTGCTCGACGAAGACGAAGCCCATGATGGACTCTTGCAGATCGGCCACGAAGACGGCCGAATTGCAGCCTTGGGAAAAGTGCATGGCTGCCTGCTCGAAAGCGACGATGTAATGTTCGTCCCAGCCGATGCTGTTCAGGATGCGCCGGATATGGACATGGTCGCCTGGCTGAAAAGGCCGGATGTGGAGTTGTGTAGCTTTGTTCTCCACGGGTTCGTCTCCCAGAGCCGCCTTACGACTCATTCGCTGAGCGCCGCCGATCAAACTGCAACCGCCACGGGCGGCGCCAACACCCTGTTCTACCCCGTGACTGCCCTACCGCCCCACCCCATGCCGCAGCACCGTCTTCAGCTTCGCCGGATCGCCGCGGCGTGGGTCGCCCAGGTAGATCTCGTGATGCTTGCCGGTCATGCGGTAACCGTTCTCGGCCGCCCAACGATGCATCCGCTCGACGGTCGCCGGCTCCGTGGCATACGGGCCGACGTGCATGGCCTGCACGCAGAGGCCCTCACGGAAAGTCGCGAGCCGCAGGCGGGCTAGCGCAGGATTCGGCCGCTTCTTTGCGGTCTGCGCCAGCGCTTCCGCGAGCAGCTCCGGCGTGATGTGATCCGGCTGCATGATCATGAGGGTGTAGACCCACTTGTCGGTGAAAGCCTCCCAGGCAATGCTCGAGTCGAATGCCTCGCCTTCCACCCACCACAGCCCTTCGAGCGCCATCACCGGGTAGTCGATGGGGTCCTCCTCGCGAAGCTTCGACATGAACTTGAGGGTGTATGCCGCGCCGTACAGCGCGGCCGTCGCCTCCGCGAAACCGGGCGATGTGCCCGGCGCCTCCCCGGGCTCGATGCGGCCGTCAATCATCAGGAACTTGAGCTCCGGCACGTCAACCAGTTCCACCTTCTTTGCAGAGGGCGCGTACAGGTGCTTCCACTGTTTGCGCAGGTCCAGCGTGGTCATTGGGGCGCCTCCTTCACTGAAGTCGTCAACATTCTACACCCGAATCGTGACAGGTGCCGATCGATTCTCAGCCCCAGACAGCGCGACGGTCGAGGCGGGCCGGGTCTCAAGAACGGGGGTGACCCTCCGCCGAGAGGTGTGGACGAGTCGCTGCGCCCCAGACAACGTGGCCACAGGCATGACAGGGGTCATGGCGGCAGCAGGGGGGGCCGGCATACAATGGGGGAAACGCGGCTCGCGCACCGCACGAGGCAACCCTGCATGGAACCATCAGCCAGACCACCTGGTGACGCAGAGGATCCGGACCTCGGGTTCACCTACCGCGTCAGAAAGAACGGCGAAGTCGAGATCCGTCACCGGGGACGCGTGGCAGCCACCCTGAGCGGAGGGCCGCAGCCCGTAGTCGAAGGGTGCGCAGCGGCCGCCACCCATGATGCCAACGCGTATGACGCGATCATCGTGGGGGCCGGGCCCGGCGGCAGCGCCATCGCCGCGCTGCTGGCGCGGGCGGGCCTGCGCGTGCTGCTGGTCGACAAGAACGCGGCCGCTGGCGGGAAGATGATGGCCGTGCACCGGGATGGCTTCGACTACGAGCTGTTCCCGATCAACGCGGTGCCGGCCCGCAACTCGTTGTTCGAGCAGTTGGTGCACGATCTGGAACTGGGTGCTGAGGTCGAAGCCATCTACCCCGACCCGGTGGGCCGCTTCTACTTCGAGCTGCCGGGCGGCGAGATCCGCACCATGACGCTGCCGGCCGGCCAGCCCTCGCCGTTCGGCTTCAGGCGCCTGCTCACCTCGCCGATGAACGTCTTCATCACCTACAGCAGCGTCAGCACCCTGGCCGACTTCCGGGACATGGCGGCCGGCCGCTTCCCGGATCACTCCTACGTGTACCTGGGCACCACCTCCCTCTATCCCGGCCTGGCCCCCGCGGGCAAGCAACTGGTGTACGCCTGCATGTCGTGCCTGGGCGACCCCCAAACCGACATCGCGCCGTACCTGGCGCAGGTCAAGAAGATCGTCGTGAAGATGCAGCCGGACATCCTCGCGCACATCGAGCGGGAGGAGACCTTCGGCCCGGCCACGATCTCCCACATCGGCCGCGACAGCGTGCTGCCCGGCCGCGGGGGCGAGGACTACGGCGTGATGCTGTCGGTGGGCCAGTACGGCGATCCGCGCCTGAGCGGCGAGACCCCCATCGCAGGGCTGTACTATGTGGGCGGGGACGCCGGTGGCTTCGGGCTCGGCACCCACCAGGCCGTGGATTCGGCGGTCAATGTGTCGCAATTGGTGCTGGCATACCACGACGACATGGTGAGGTTTCTTGAAGAGCAGCCTGGGTGAGTGAGTCTGTCACACACGCTACGACCACTCTACTGTCTCAGGCATTCACGCCCGTGACGTCAGCCAGTGTGCTCGGCCAGCCCACTGAGACGCACCGTCTCGCCGATCTCCGCGCGCGGCGGAGGGAGCCTCAACCGTGGGCGATCGCGCAGCGCTCGGCCAATCGATCCCGGCCACATCTGGAGCGCCTGCCGGACCGCACCCCCAACTTGACCCTCCGCCGCGTCGCCGCGATAATCCCATCGTCGCACAACGCTGCCGCCGGAGACCCGCGTTCCATGCAACGGACCGGCCTCATCACAGGGAGGAAGTGCCATGTCTGACTCGTTGCCCTCTGGAGCCACACCGGATTACGTCCTGGTCGAGGACCTGTCGCCTGTCGTCCGCCTCACGATGAACCGTCCCGGCCAGCGCAATGCCCTCTCCACTGGACTGATGGCTGCACTCACGGAGGCGCTGATGACGCAGAGCGCGCGGCCCGATTGCCGCGCGATCGTGCTGCGGGGGGCCGGACCGGTCTTCTCCGCAGGCCATGATCTGCGCGAGCTGGTGGGCCGCCCGCTGGACGAGGAGCGCGCGATCTTCGCCGCGTGTACGGAGCTGATGCAGACGATCCAGCGCATCCCGCAGCCGGTGATTGCCAGCGTGCACGGCGTGGCGACGGCCGCGGGGTGCCAGCTTGTGGCCGCGTGCGACCTGGCCATCGCATCGGAGGCCGCGCGCTTCGCCACGCCCGGGGTGAAGATCGGTCTCTTCTGCGCCACGCCCATGGTCGCGCTGACCCGGGCGATCGGCCGCAAGCGCAGCCTCGAGATGCTCCTGACCGGCCAGCCGATCGATGCCGCGACCGCGGCCGATTGGGGGCTGGTCAATCGCGTCGTGCCCCACGACCGGCTCGAGGCTGAGGTCATGGCCCTCGCACACCAGATCGCGGCAGCCAGCCCGCTGACCGTGCGCACCGGCAAGCAGGCGTTCTACCGGCAGATCGAGCTGGACCAGGCGGCCGCGTACGAGCAGATGGGGGAGGTCATGGCCACGGCCAGCCTCACGCCGGATGCCCAGGAGGGCATGACTGCGTTTCTTGAGAAACGGGCGCCGGTGTGGCGGGGTGAGTGACCGCCCGGCGGAGAATGGCGGCGCGGAGGGTCGACGTGTGAACGCGGACATTCAGCATCTGTGTACGGCCTTGCTTGCCGGCCTCCTGGCGGTGCTGGACGCAAAGCTCCATGGCGTCTATCCGTTCGGCGCGCTGACCTTCCCGGACGGCGGCGTGATCACGGATATCGATTTTCACGTGATCCTGAACGCCGCGCTGACCGGAGACGAGAAAGCCGGGCTTGACCGCCTGGATGCCGCACTGGCGCGGGAGTGCGCGCCTACCTCGCGTACGCGCGGCCGCAAATCGCCTTGGCAGTGGAGGAAGTCACATGACCCTACGTCGCATCACCCTGGGACTGCTGATCCTGTATGCCCTGCTGACGGTCTACTCCGTGTTCGGCCAGCCGCTCGTGATGGTCGCACCGCTGATCGGTTTGGCCTTCGCCCTGCTGCACGCGGGGCAGCGCGAGGGCTGGCGCGACGCCCTGATCCTGCTGGCACTGATCTTCGGCGTCAGCCTGCTGTTCGAGAGCGTCGGCGTAGCCACGGGCTGGGTGTACGGCCCGTACCACTACACCGCCAAGCTCGGCCCCAAGTTCCTGGGCCTGGTGCCCTACCTGATCCCGGTCGCCTGGTTCCTGATGAGCTACCCCTCCTTCGTGATC
>CAZMIS010000307.1:0-5566 GCA_964566325.1 uncultured Anaerolineales bacterium | reverse complement strand
GAGGACCTCGCGGCATATGCGTTAACCTAAAAGCCAGTCCTTCAAGAGTTCGCGCAGGCGCCGCCACTGGGGCACACGCATGCGGGGGCCATCATCGATGGAGCGAGCAAGGTCGCCATTGGCGGTGGCCTCCAGTAGCGCAACGAGGCCCGGTGAAGGACACAGCGCCTGGCGCAAGGCAGGGATGAAGACGGCGGTCCAGCGCCAAGGACTAGGCAGAGGCGATGGCGCTCACGCGAATTGACCCATCGGCGCTCATGAAGACTGAGCCAGCCGTTGCGAGGAAAGCAGGGCAGCTTTTCTCTTCCAAGTAGGCGGATTGGGAGGGGGGGACCGGAGGTCAGGAGTGGGCCTTGAGCAGGTCGTTCCAGTCGTGGAGGGCGGGCCGGAGGCGATGCACAATGGGGTAAAGCGCGATCAAAGCACGGGCCATCGTGTCACCGGCAGGGTCGGAGTCGAAGCCGCAGAAGATGGGGAGTGCGCGCTGAAAGAGCGCCGGGAGCCAGCGGGGATGAGGCCGGGCGCCGGCGGTGGAGATACAGAGGCGGCGGGGATCGAGCGCGAAGCAGCTGAGGGCGTCGATGGCCGATTCGCACAGGACGATGCTGGTGGGGTTGTGCGGGAGGGTGCAGAAGAAGCCGAGGTCCTTGCGGGAGCCGGGGGCCATGCCGCGCCAGGGCTGGGAGCCGGTACCCCGCAGCTCGGCGCCGACGGCGGCCCCGTCTTGTGCGAGCAGCAGGAAGACGGCGTTGGCTCGGGCGTCGGCGTAGATCCTGCCGGCGGCGATGAGGGGATCGAGCACGGAGCCGGGGATGCGGCGTTGCCCGAGGAGGTAACGGCGCACGATGGAGAGGGTGCGTCGATCGGGCACAGGCACGAACAGCGCCGATGTGTGCAGCGGGCGGAGCGAGGCGGCGTGGCTTGCGTACGGGAAGCGGTCGGCCAGCCATTGGACGGCGGGGCGGAACGGCAGCCCGTTCAGATGCATGACCAGATCGATGGCGCCGCCGCCGCCGCGGTTCTGATTCCAGTTGAAGAACTTCGAGCCGGTGACCGAGACGGTGCCCCGGGCGGTGTGCCACTTGGCCATGTCTTGGCGATCGGGGGTGGCGCCGGCCAGCTCGAGGACAGCCTCCAAGGGAACGTTGCGCAGCTGATCGAGCGGCTGGCGGCTCGCAGAGGCGATCATGGCTCGGCACTGACACTATCGCGCAGGCTACGGCACTTCTTCATGTTGATGACGTGGCTGTTGTCGGTGAGCCGATCGATGAGGGCGGCCGTCAGGTGATCGTTCTTAAGGAAAGAGCGCCACTCACTGAAGCCGAGATTGGAGGTGACCAGCGTCGTCTTCTTCTTGTGGCGCTTGTGCATGAGGGTAAAGAAGAGTCCCACCTGAACGGGCTCGACCTCGACGTAGCCAATCTCGTCAATGAGAAGGCAACCATAGGAGAGGTATCGTCGCATGACGGTGGCCTCGGAGTGATCGGCAACGGAGCGAAATAGATCCTCGATCAGTTCGGGGAACAGGACGAAGCGACCCGAGAAGCCCTCCTCGATGGCATGGATGAGAAAGCCGGTGGCCAGGCCGGTCTTGCCGCATCCGGTCGGTCCAATCCAGAGGATGTTCTGGACCTTGGTCATGTAGTCGAAGCTGTCGTACAAGGACAGGACCAGCTTTTTGCTGAGCTGGGGCTGGCGGGCGAACGGGTAGGTCTCCAGGAGCAGGGGCTCGGGGATGCGGGCCTGCAGCAGCCGCAAGCGCCGGGCGTTTTCTCGCTTGATGCGGCACTCCTGCTCGAGGATGTGTTCGAGCCATCGCTGGTGGGAGAAGTCTTGTTGGCGAGCCAATTGGAGGTATTCATCCCAATGGGCCAGGAGCCCTCCCAGGCGCAAGTACTTCAACGTCGTCACCAGGGCTTCATTCATCGTTTTGCTCCAGGAGTTGGTCGTAGGGGGAGAAGTCGGGCGAATCACTCAGTCGGCCCTCCCGGTAGCTGTCACGTTCTTGCAGCGTCTCGTCGACGTCGGCCGAGGGTAGGGTCGCGCCGGCCTGGCAGGCGATCCGATGGGCGATGCGGTGCAACGACGGCAGCTCGACGATGCGGTAGCGCTGGGCGCGTTCGAGCGTCTGGGCGAAGAGCGCAGGAGTCACAAGGCGGCTGAGGGCGAACAGCTCGCGAACGAGGCGGTGTCGCTGGATGCCCTTGGGCTGGAGGGCGAAGTCGAGGTAGCGGCCGACCGGATCGCCCATGGCCCGCAGCGCCTGTTCCTCTTCTTGAGTGGGTTGTCTGCGCCGATGGGGTTGGTATCGGGGCTTGGGTTGACCCTCGGGACTGAATTTGGCGTTCTTGACGCCGTCGGGCGGCAACGGGTATTCGGCCAGGCATTCGTGCAGGCGGTAGATCTTGAGCCGGTCGCTGTATTCGAGCAGCCGGACCGCTTCGCGCGTGGTGCCCGGAACCCAGTAGTAGTTGGCCTGGAAGCTCGCGTATCCGTACTGATCGGTGTCGCGATGATGCGCTCGGCAGGGGGCGGGAAGATGAGGGGGCAGGCGCACCAGGTAGGCGGACTCGTGCTCGAAGGCCCGGGCCGGGACGAGCCTGGCCTTGCCCTGGGGTCGCTGTTCCATGCGCACGGTGGCCCACTCGAGGGCCTGGGCATTAAGATCCTCCAGGCTGGCGAACGAACGGCCCGGCAAGAAGTTGGATTCCACCGTGTAGAAGCTGCGCTCCTCGCCGGCCTTGCGGTTGGCGTGGCCGATCTCATGGCAGACGAATCGGAAGCCGTACTGCTTGGCGAAGGCCTCCATCTCCGCAACGATGATCGCGTTGCGGCCGGTGCCGCGCAGGCGGGCCAGGCTGGTGTTGTCGATGATGCAGTCGGGGGCGCAGTAGCGCCAGAACATGAGCGCTTCGTGCAGGAAGCATTTCATGCGGAAGCGGTTGAAGACGCGGTAGAACTTCAGGTAGCGACGCTTGGAGAAGCGCAGGTACAGCAGGCTGGCGATGAGCTGGAGGGGCCTTCCGGCCAACGGGATGCGGTAGGGGCTGGTGTCGTGCTGCATTTCGGCCCCCGGTTGATCCGGCACCTGGTCACAACGGCTCGAGGGGGGATTACTGATCGCCAGCTCGCGCAGGATGCGCGTCAGGGTGGAGTACTTGACGGCGAGGCCATGCTCTTCTTCGAGCAGCTCGCGCACGCGTTCGATCCAGCCATGACATCGCTCGTAGAGCTCTCGCAGCAGTTCTGGATCGAGCTGGAGCTTGCTCCTGCGACAGGGCACCGGCATCAGGCCGCCCTGTTCGATGATCAGCCGCACGGTGTTGCGGCTGAGGGCGAGCCGCCGGGCGATCTCGCGCAGGGCCATGCCCTCTTTGTGCAGCAGAAAGACGGCACTACGCTTGTCCGCTTCGATCATGGAGTTGCCTCACCGTTTCGACGAAGGGTCGATGGAGACTCAAGACGGCTGCCGTCAACAGGTTGGCCTCGGCGAAGAAGGCCCGGCCGCGAGCCCGCCGGTCGTGGCTCTTGCCGATGATCCGTCGCATGGACTTGTGGGCCAGCTCCAGATCGTTGAGCAGGCCGCGCTCGAAGTCGCTGCAGCCATCGGCTTGCTCGCAGATCGTTCGGATGCGGTCGAGGCAGGGGGCGATCTGACCGCTTTGAATCTGCTGGCGGAAGGACTCCGGCCCTCGGAAGTAGCCGTGGGCCAGCTGCTCGATCTCCCGCACGCTGAGCCTGTGTCCGCTCACGGCCAGGACAAAGGGCTCCACCTCGGGGCTCTTGAGCGCGTTCATGCGCATAAACCGCAGCACGGTGTACATGTAGGCGTAGACCGGGAAGGAGCCATCCATGAGCCGCTGGCGCACGGCCGGGGTCATGTCGCTGATCAGGCCCAGCCGCATGACGACCCAGGCCTTGCTGCGCGACAGCTCCTGAGCAATCTCGGCGACATTCATGTGGTGATGCTCTTTGAGCCGGTCGACGAAGCCGGCTTGCTCGAGAATGCTCAGGGAGCGCTCGTTGGAACCGCGCAACAACGCCAGGATGCCCACTGCTTCATCCTGGCTCAGGCAGAGGTAGGGCACCGTTTCGATGCCGAGCCTGCGCGCACAGCGCACACGCTTGAAGCCGTTGAGCAGGATCCTGGCCTGTACGCTGTCGACGCCTTCCAGTGGCTCCTCGATGCCGCGCTGGCGCATCGAGTCCAGCAACCTGCCTTCCAGCGCCGGGTTGCGCATCCGATAGCGCTCGTAGCGCAGGTCCAGGGTCGATAGTTCCACTTCCTGCATGGAGCCGATGCCTCTCAGGGAGGGTTTGCGTTCAACTGCGCGACAACGTAGTCGACCCTGCGCAGCCGCTCCATGCCCTGTTGTCTCAAAACTACGCGGCCCAGCATCTCGACGACCTCGCGCACGCCCACCTTACGCCCCTCGATCAAGCTCACAGCTATCGCCAGATAGGCGACCATGCCCCGGTCGAAGGCGGGCTGCGGCGGGTCAGCTGCCGGGGGTGGCGCGCTGGCTGGGGGCTCCTCGACGGCCGCCGCCGCAGCGACGCGCTTGCCGTTCTGCAGCCGCTTCTTGATCCGGCCCTCGCCCGTGCGGTAGTAGGCCACGCTGCGCTCGGTCGATCGCCGCCGGCGGTGCGCCTCCCGGCAGCCAAACGGACACAACAGGTCCTTGCGACCTCGATTCCGTGGATGGCTCAGAAAGAGGATCCCGCAGAGCCGGCAACGGCGCAGACATCCCTGCAGCGCCGGCCTCACCCGAATTGCCGAGCGCAGCACCTCGTAATAGCCGCCGACCAGCTCCCGGACATCCGGGGCACGGTACCACCCGGGGCAGAAGGTGAACTTCTGCTGGATCGCTATTGCGTAAAACCCAGGCTCTCGCTTATAGTATGGACACTATTGGACATGTCCTCGTCTTAGCCGATCGGCGTAGGTGCGTCGAGGGCCGAGGCGAGGACTTCTCCTTTCGGCCCCCTGCTCGAGCGCGGCCCACGGCCTCCCGGCCGCTCCGGCAGCCGCGCCGCCTCCCTCGGCCAGAGGCCCGGGCGTCCGATTCGGCTCCTGCCGATGTTGCCAGTGGCCCTGAGCCTCCCGCCACCCGGCCAGCCGCAGGCCTGCTCACCGCCCATCCGCCTCCCTGGCCTGCCCCCCGCGGCCGCGGCCCCAGCCTCCCCCTCGCCGAGCCGTCCGCCACGGCCCTCTCCAGCCCGCCACCCTCCTCGTGCCCCTCCGCCGCCAGCTGGCCCCCCCCACGCCCGTCGATGGCTCAGTCTATGTGAGCGGAAACGGGTCAATTCCGGCGAGCGCTATAGGCAGCGGCTGCTCCCCCGCGGCAGGTCGAGAAGTCCGCCCGCTCGCGCGCGCAATTCGGCGTGGGGGAGGGCTTGAACGCGGCAACGTCGCAGGCCCCCCGCGCTGAAGCGCGTGACTACAAACGGGTGTGTCCGCTTGTAGTGGTTCCGCAGCCGCAGCTCCTGCGCCGGGTCCAGGCGAAGGGGGGCTCAGCTGGGGAATTCACTTCCTGGCAGCACAAGGCCGCCGGGCTCGTATACT
>CAZMIS010000306.1:0-5603 GCA_964566325.1 uncultured Anaerolineales bacterium | reverse complement strand
AGCTCCGCCGGTGGCATCAGCTCGGTCAGCACGGTGTCGCGCGCCGGGTCGACGAACGACGTTGCAAGCACCTGCAGAACAGCCAGCGCGGTCAGCGCCGCCACGCTGAAAACGCCCACAAAGGACAACGCTGCCTGCGTGGCTGCCACGAGCACCAGACAGGCCAGGCCCCAAGTGATTTGCCGTGCCTTGCAGAACCGGTCGCCAAACGGGGAGACGGTCGGCGCGATGAGAAAGGTCGCCACCGCCAGCGTCACGCTGAATACCGCCAGCGCATGGGCGCCGCCTGTGCTGGTGATCCACCACGGCAGGACGACCGCCACGCTCAGCTCGGCGAGCAGCACGAAAAGGTCGGTCAGCAACAGCACCCGCAGTGCGCGGTTGGAGGACATGGCTTGGCGAGTATCGGCTAGGAGGAGGTATCGCAGGTGGGGCAGCATGAGAGTGATTCGAGGGTCGTTCATTGGCCAGCCGGTACGGCGCGCGCAGCACAGTGACGGTGTGTCCCGCCTACTCGGCAGCAGCCGCTGCCAATCGGTCGGTCAGCAAGGTCTGCCCATCACGCTGAACTAGGCGCGCAGCACCACCGATATGTGCAGGCTCCTATACCGACGCACCCAGGTCACTGAGAACAGATCGAGCCCTCGCGAGATCGCGCTCGACACGCTGAACGGCGCCTGGCCCCATGTCCTCTGCGTCCTCTCGAAGCTCCAGTTGATGATCGAATATCTCCTGCCAGATCGGCGTGAAGGTCTTGTCGATCACGCTGCTACCGCAAGGGCCGCACTGCGTGCGCTCGTAGAGTCCCTGACCTCCGCAGCCGGTAGCGAGCTGCGACAGGCACCATGAGTGGCCTGTGCTGCGGATAGACACCTTGTCTGCGGTTTCCTTGATGAGTGCAGCTCGGTCCGGGTACGCATGGGCGCGCATGACGATGATCTTCTTGCCCGCGCCACCGGAGAGGGGCTCTCCATCGTGAAGCCAGGTCTGAACGACCTGTGCCTTGTACTCGTACAGCTCCGTCAGGCACTCGTCGTAGAGCGTCTCGTCCTGCATCGGGTTCGCAGCGTAGAGCTGACTCATCTCGATGCTGGAATGCTTGAACTGCTCCTTTAGCAGGAGGATGTTTCCGAGCTTGTGCCGGACGAAGGTCCAGGCGTAGGTCCGACGCAATCGGTGCGGCGCCAGGTTCCAGTCCACGCCTGCAAGGCCGGCGAAGCGCTTCAGGTTGGCGCCCCATGTTCGGCCGGAGATGGTTTGGTAGCCAGTGTTCGAGAGGAACAGCCGGTTCATGTTCTTGCGCAGAAGGTGTATGCGCTTCGCACGCTCGGCCCGGTTCACCTTGCGGGTGTCGGCTTGAAGTATGGCGAGTTCGCGGGCCAAGCGCGCTCGATGTGGTTCAGACCATCGCTCAAGGATGCGTAGTACCTCCAAGCCCATGGTGCACACGAGGTACTCGACCTGGCCCTTCTTGGTCTTGTGCTCGACGGACTTGATCCAGTTGTAGACGAAGCCCTCGCGCTCTTCGGTGCGGCCAGCGTCGATCTCGATCCCAACCAGCTCTTCGCATCGCATGCCCGTAAGAATGCCGAGCAGGAAGAAGCATGCATCGCGAACCAGGAGCAACGCCGTATCCCGAAGCGGCGATCGCAAGCCGGCATCACGCTCATCGAGGAGACGGTCGGCGCCCCTCAGGATGCCTTCGGCGTACGAGAACAGTGTTGCAACGATGGCCTGCGGGATCAGAGGGGTTCGGGCGTCCTTCACTTCCTTGGCGCGGGCCTTGCCAACGTACCCGGCCGTCTCCTGGGCCGCGGAATCACCCCAGGGCTCGAACTTGAGGCCGTGAGGGTGTTGGTCACCGAACACGTACAGCAGCTCGACGTACAGCAGGTTTGCGGTCAGCGCGCGCCGGCTGATGAGCTTCTCTTGCTTCCGCGCGTGCACGTAGTTGGAGATGTGCAGCGGACGGACATCGCGCAGCGAACTCAGGCCGATGCTACGCAGGAACCGGAAGAAGGCGGCCAACTCGAAGAACGCACTGCGCAGCGTAAGTGCGTTGGGTCTGGATGAACCTGGCCGACCAACCATCCAGTATCGGTAAAGCACAGCTTTCGCCACATCCCGGAACTCGGCGTCCATGCGACGCCAGTCGATGAACTGCTCGGAAGCTGCCCGGTTTGATTGTTCGAAGAACGGCCATAGCTCCCAGACGAGATCGCCGTACCGGCTCAGAATCAGTCGCTCGCCGGTGTCGTCGCGGATCGCGCTGATGACGATCTCGGCCCGCTCGCGCTTCGTCAGTTCGGTCGCGGATAGCGGCTGCTCGGCGAGCAGTGAGTAGTCCTTAGCGCCCATTTGCGTTCTGTTGTGCCTCGGCCTGCATCTGATAGTTCTTCCAGAACTTGTGCGGTTCGACCCGCGCGAGAGCCTTTGCATCCTCGACGATGCGTTGATCGAAGTTGCTCAGCGTGAAGGCGTCAATCTGCGCCAGGACCCACGCATAGTGGTCGGCCCACTCCCGAGAGGCGATGCGCGTCCGCTCGGCGGTAAGGAACCAGTAGAAGCTGAAGAGGCGATGCAAGTCCTTGGGGGACCCGACCAAGGCGTACGAGCGACAGCTGAAGCAACTGATGAAGTCGGCGCAATGGTTGGTGCCATCCTTCGGCGCCATATCGCCGAACAGGCTGTCTTTGCAGCTGCCGACCGGCGTCTTTTCCAGATGGATCGGAATGACCTTGCGGCGGCTCTGCGCGGTGGGGCCGGAACGGTACATGTCAGGCAAGGCCTCGCCGACGATGGTCGCGTTTCGGCGCATGTCGGCGGTGACCTGGAGGTAGCTCTGCTCGGCCACTTTGGGATCGTGGCCCATGATCAGGGAGACCGTGAACAGATCTCCATTGCTCAGGCGCCAGAGGCGGTTCTCCATCGTCTTGCGAAGACGGGACATGTTCAGCCGCAACCGGCTGCCGTCGTCGGCGACGAGGCCATGACGATCCACGAGGTTGGCGATGCCGGCTTCCAGCGACTTGTCGTGAAGCGACACCACCTCGCCGGCATGACGCCTCGCGCGTTGATCGACCCGATACAGCCACACCCGATCGCGATTGCGCGCGGCGGCATCCGGCAAGAGCACCCGCGTCCGCTCCAGCACCTTTTCGAAAAGCGCAACGCCGTCCATCGGAACGGACATGGGCGACTCGTCAACGCGTGTCGTGCGTATTGCCTTCATGCTGGTTGCATTGCCACGACGCTTGAAGCTACGGATCAAGCGCATGTTCGGCATGAACGGATGTGGGCCGAGGCAATTGCGCCGAAGCTCCAGCATTGGTGTCGTGTTCATGCCAGTGCGCATTCCAAGCGCGAGAACGTAGACAACCAGGCCATCGCGATCGCTTCCTACGAAAGTCTCTTGGTGAAGCGCGATGATGTCCAGCCGGATGGCTTCGGCCAATCGTGCCCGCTCGCCGGGCGAGAGCGATTGCTCTCCACGCTGTCCGCCACTGGCCCCCGCGAACGGGCTCTTCGGGAACATAGTCGGATCGGCAGCGATCAGCTTCCGTCGACGCAAACCGACGAGCACGGACTTCCAGTGCGTGTATCGGTTCCGCCTCGTGCTGTCGGTCCAATCCGGTTTCGCCTTCAACCAGGCGATGAACTGTTCCACGTGCCGGCGGTCGAGGGTCTTCGGGGTACACGACGCCCCGGTCCCCAAGAGGAAGTCGAAGAACGTCGGCATCCCCTGACGCCCGTACGTTGCAACCGACGCTCGTGTCTGGGTACCACCAGTAAGGAACGCTCGCAATTGACCCACGGTCGCCCATACCCAGTCGTCGATGCCTTGACCAAGCCAGTGGGTCATGTCGATGGAGTCGGAGAAGGGATCGTCGCCGAGGTCCACGACGGCGGTCTGGGTCTCGTTGGCGGCGGGAGTTGTGGACGCCAGCGCCGCTGCAGGCGCGGCGAAGTTCTTCTTCTTGGAGGCCATCCCTACGCGGCCTTCCGGTAGAACAGATCGTCCAGTTCGTCTTCATGCTGCATCACCAACTGACCGTCGAGTTGGTTGATGAGCGAGAGATAGGCCTTCGTGGTCAGGACAGAGCTGTGTCCCAGTCGATCCATGATGTAGAGAAGCGGGTCACCCTCGAACGTCTTGCTGTTCTTCAAGCTGCGCAATCGGTACGTGGCATAGGTGTGGCGACACATGTGAGGCGTCACGTTGAATCCGACCTTCGCCTTGATGCGGTTGAAGACCGATGTGAGTGCGGAATCACCGTACGGGACACCGGCCTCTGTGAGGAACAGCGTCGCGAAGGTCCGGCCGCTTGGATGGTTGTCCGCCCGAGCGGGGCGCTTCCGAACGCTCCACCACCACAGGTCTTCCATGAGCGAATAGGGCATCTCGATCGTCCTGGGCTTGTCCCCCTTCGTCTTCATGTCCGATGGGTCGAGGTCCACCATGATCATCTGCTGCGGATGGAGGTCTCGCCGCCGGGCTGGGTCGAAGATGTAGTGCTCAGGGAGCGTCCGGACTTCCTCCTGTCGCAGGCCGGACCTCGTCATCACCTCGAACATCCGGCGGTGTGCCTCGTTCGTGAGAACTTCCAGACAGACCCTGACCTGCTCCTTCGTGAGCAGCCGGATGACAGACTTCGGCTCGCGCAGCAAGACATTGGCCGAGAGCGTTTCGCCAGGATTGACTTCGAGATGGCTGAAGAACGTCGGGTCGTGCGGCGTTTGCACGACCACCTCGTCGAAGGGAAGCGCGTCGATGAGGTTGGCCTTCAGGGCCCACCGGTAGAACCGGATGGCCAGTCGGACGCGACCGTTGATGGTCTTGGTGTCGAGGCCCAGCGTGCCCTTGGACCACTCGATGTAGCGCTCGAGCGGGCCGGGCAAGCCGCTCTCCGGTCGGGTTCTCCAGTCGACCTTGTTTGCATGCACGAAGGCGAAGTAGTCGTAGATGTCGCGACCGTACTTCTCCCATGTCCGCTTGGAGCCAATACGGCCGGCCCGACCAAGGAGATGCCACAGGTAGGTCTGCGCAGGTTCCATGGCGTCGCCGTCGTCACCGATCAGAAGCGGGAACCCTTCGAAGCTGCGCCCCAGCAGAGCCAGGTCACGCGTCGCAAGGACGAACCTCATATCTGTTTCTCGCTGAGCAGGCGTGCTGCAGCTTTGAAGTCCACACCTGCGAGGTGCATCACCAGATCGACCGCACCGCCGCCGCCGACGTTGTCGCGTGTGTTCCAGAACTTGGGGCCGGTCAACAGCAGTTCCACGTCATGGCCGGCGGCGGTCGCATGCCATCGAGTGGTGGCCGGCGATTTGACGGGCACGAATGTGAGGTCCTGCTTCGCGTGCTCGGCGAACATGCGAAGTACGAGCGCGGCGTCGAGCGAGCGCCAACGCTCTAGCGAAGACTTATCCACAGCAGCCATCCTCCCCCGGACCCCCACCTGCTACTCGCCTTTGACAAGGCGGATTCAAAAAGCCCGGGATGCTAGCAGAGGAGAGTTGCCTCGGTAACGCACAGCGGTGCGGATAACAACGACCTGATAAGTCGTCTGTCGCGGGTTCGACTCCCGCTCCAAGCAACCAGA
>CAZMIS010000305.1:0-5606 GCA_964566325.1 uncultured Anaerolineales bacterium | reverse complement strand
GGGCGCGGCGGCGGGCGCAGTCGTCGCGGCAGGGGCCGGTGCGGCCGGCTGTTGGGTCGCAGCCGGCGCGGCACACGCCGACAGGGCAAGGCTGAGCACGACCATGATGCTCAGCCAGGACCAAATGGACCTCTTCATGTTCTCTCTCCTTGTGGTGAAAGGCTTATGTCTCAGCTGGCGTCAGCCCTTGACTGCACCGGCTGTGAGACCCCGGATGAGTTGGCGATTGCCGAAAACAAACAGCGTGAAGGTCGGGACAAGAATGATGACGACACCCGCCATGACGATGTTGAACATGAAGCGCTCCTGGTCCTGCAGCAACGCGATGCCGATCTGAACCGTGCGCATCGATTGATCGTTCGTCACCAGGAGGGGCCACAGGTACTGATTGTAAGTCTGCAGGAAGCTATAGACCGCAAGCGTCCCCAGTGCAGGCCGCGCGAGCGGGAGCACGATGGTCATCAAGAACCGCAGATTGCTGCTCCCGTCGATCGTCGCCGCGTCGTGCAGTTCCTTCGGGAGCGTCATGAAGAACTGCCGCAACAGGAAAGTGCCGAACGCAGTCGCCAGGAAGGGGGCGCTGAGGCCCTGGAACGTGTCCGTCCAGCCGATCGACTTGATTGTCAGGTAGTTCGGGATGATCGTCGCCTCCCACGGAATCATCATCGTGGAGAGGAAGACCAGAAAGAGCAAGTTACGTCCCTTGAAGTCGATGAACGCAAAGGCGTACGCGGCGAGGCTGGCCGTGATCAGCTGGCCGATCATCACGATGGTGGACTGAACGATGCTGTTGAACAGGTAGCGGCCCAGCGGCGCCTGCTCCAGCGCGCGCCGGAAGTTTTCCAGGTTCAGCCCGGACGGCCACAATCTGGGCGGATAGAGCGCAACTTCTGCGTCGCTCAGCATGCTGATCGTCAGGGCCGACCACAACGGGAAGAGCACGATGAGCGCAACTGCGATCAACAACAGGTACTGCAAGAAGCTTACGACAGTGCGGCGCTGTGCAATCGTCATTCGTAATGCACCCTTTTCTCCACCACCCCGAACTGGATGACGGTCAGGACAAGGATGATAAGGAACAACATGATCGACTGGGCCGCTGCCAGTCCGTACTTGCCGTTGAAGTAGAACTCACGATAGATCGAGAACACCAGGACGTTCGTCGAGTCGAGCGGCCCGCCCGACGTCATGACATGAATCTGGGTGAAGGTCTGGAACGCCGCCAGCACGTCCACGATCAGCAGGAAGAAAAGGGTCGGCGACAGCAGAGGCAGCGTAATGTGGCGGAACTTCGACCAGGCCGTCGCGCCGTCGATCATCGCACTCTCGTAGAGCTCCTCCGCGATGCCCTGCATGCCTGCCAGGAGGATCACGGTGTTCAGGCCAACCTGGAGCCACACGGTCGTCAGTGCGACCGCTGGCAGCGCGGTCTTCTCGCTGATGAGCCACGGAATCGCGTCGACGCCGATCAGGCTGAGCAGGTAGTTCAGCCAGCCGAGCGAGGGCGTAAACAGGTAGCTGAAGATGAGCGCGGCCGTCGCGCCCGACACCGCGATCGTGATCGAGAAGATCATCCGGAAGATGTCGATGCGTCGCAGCCTCAGGTTCCCGAGCAGCGCCAGCCCCATGGCGACCAGAAGCGTCGTCGGCACCGTGTACAGCACGAACTGGACCGAGCGCAACAGGCTGTTGGCAAACTGGTCGTTGTCGAAGAGCCGCTGGTACTGAAGCAGGCCGACGAATTTGGCGGCCCGGCCGAGTGGATCGGTCAGGTAGGTGCTGAGCCGGATCGACTGCACGAGCGGGATGAAGACAAAGGCGGCGAAGATGAGGAGCGCAGGCGCGAGATAGAGCAGCGCGGTGAGGAACTTCTTGATCTCACGTTTCTGCGGCCCTGTCAGGCCGAGGGGTCCGCGCGGTGGAGCCTGCACGGAAATGGTGGAGGGTGCGCTGGTGCTTGGGTCTGTCATCGATCTCACTCTGATCAACGATGCCACTGCGGCAGGCGGCCGGTTGCCCAACGAGATATTCGGAGATGATACGGAGTATAGCAAACATCCGGGACGGGGTCAATAGGAGGATGGACATATAATGCTGGACGCTTGCCCATCCTCACCGTGCCCTTCACTTCCGGTTCAGGTCATAGATGATCCGCAGGCCCTCCAGCGTGAGCCATGGATCGACGAACTGGATCACGTCCGTCTCCTTCGCCACCACTTCGGCGAGCCCACCGGTCGCGATGACCGACATATCGTCGCCCAGTTCTCTGCGGAAGCGTGCGACCAGTCCCTCCACCAGGCCGACGTAGCCGAAGAAGATGCCGGACTGCATCGCGGAAGCGGTGTTGGCGCCGATCGCGCGCGCGGGCGCAGCGATCTCCACGCGATACAACTTGGATGCGCGTGAGAAGAGCGCCTCCGCCGCGATGCCGATGCCGGGCGCGATGGCGCCCCCGAGGTAGTCGCCCTCGCGCGAAATGGCGTCGAACGTGGTCGCAGTGCCAAAATCGACGACGCACGCGGGTCCGCCGTACTTGGCCTGCACCGCCGCGCAGTCGACGATGCGATCCGCGCCCACCTCGCGCGGATTCTCGTAGCGGATGCGTACCCCCGTCTTGACGCCCGTGTCGACGACCAGTGGATCCACACGGATGTAGTCCAGGCACACGCGGCGGAACGGGCCGGTCAGCGCAGGGACCACGCTCGCGATGGCCGCGCCCTGCACTTGCCCGGGCTCGATCCCCCTGTGCTTCATCAGCTGCAGCAGAGTAATGCCGTATTCGTCCGCCATGCGGTCATGCACCGTCGCAATCCGCCACGTCGCGTGCAACTGCGGGCCGCCATAGACGCCGATCGTGATGTTCGTATTGCCGATATCGATCGCCAGAAACATCTCATCCCCCCTCAGCAGCAGAGATCGCCGGGCGCCTCTGCGCGGCGCGTCCCGACCACCTGATTTCCTTCACCCATGATGAGGACGACGGGCGCCCACTCTTCCGGCAGCGGCTCGGCCACCATGCCGTACGCCATGATTATGACAACTTCAAATTGTCGATCAGGCGGGCGCGTCCGACTCGCACTGCCATCGACAGAAGGACGCCGTCAGCAGCCGTGCCCAGCTCCGTCAGGGTCGTCGGGTCCGCTGCGCTGACGTAGTCCACCGCGGCCAACGGCTCGGTGTTCAGCACCTTGAGCATGGCCTGCCGCAGCCGCTCGCCGTCCCGTTCGCCGCCCTCCCACGCCTGCCGCGCGGCCGACAGCGCCCGGCTCAGCACCGTCGCCGCGCTGCGCTGCGCGGGTGTCAGGTAGATGTTGCGCGACGACTTCGCCAGCCCGTCGCGCTCACGGACGATGGGGCAGATCACCACCTCGAGCGGAAAACTCAGGTCCGCAGCCATCCGCTGGATCACCACGGCCTGCTGGGCATCCTTCTGGCCGAAGTAGGCGCGGTCAGGCTGAAAGACGTTGAACAGCTTGGCCACGACCGTGGCGACCCCGCGGAAGTGCGTCGGCCTTGACGCTCCCTCCAGCGGCCGCGTCACCTCCTCGACCGTCACGTAGGTCTGGAATCCGGGTGGATAGACCTCCTCCGCGTCGGGCGTCCACACCAGGTCCACCCCCAGCGTATCGAGGAGACGCAGATCGCGGTCCAGGTCGCGCGGGTAGGCGGCCAGGTCTTCGGTTGGACTGAATTGGGTCGGGTTGACGAAGATGGAGACCCCTACGTGGTCGTTCTCCAGCCGTGCGCGCTGGACCAGGGCCAGGTGCCCTTCGTGGAGGAAGCCCATAGTGGGAACCAGTCCGAAGGAACCTGACAACGACCTGCGAATGCGCCGGACATCGGCGATAGAACGAACGACTTCCATGAACACCTCTCTACCGTCAAGGGTCCTGTAGAGACGTAGCATGCTACGTCTCTACAGGGCTCGTACCAGGCGCCACACGATCTCGTTGGCGCAGACATCGACCCCGTTCGCCTTGCCCTCTGCGACGATGATGCCGTTGATGCTGTCGATCTCGGTCCGCCGGCCGGCCTCGACGTCCTGCAGCATGGAGGAACGGTTGGCCGCCGTGGCGCGACACACCGACTCCACATACCCGACCGGATCATCGAAGGGCAGGGTCACTCCGGCAGCGTGTGCCACTGCGGCCGCCTCCCGCGCCAGCATCATCAGCAACGCGCGCCGGTCTGGTGAATCGGGCAGCGCGCCGTTGGTCACGCGGCCCAGAGCAGTGAGCGGATTGATCGCCGCGTTGACCACGGCCTTGCCCCACAGGCGTCCTTCGATCCCGTCGACCGCATGTGTCTCCAGCCCGGCGCCGTTCAGCAGGTCCGCCAGGGCCAGCACCCGCCCGGCGACGTACGGCTCGAGGCCCAGGAAGGTCGCGTTGCCCGCGACGTGACGCACGTTGCCGGGGCCCAGCATGGTCGCGGCAGTGTAGGTCACGCCCGCGGCCGCCCGCTCTGCTCCCACCTCGCGGATCAGGGTCGGGTAGTTGTCCAGCCCGTTCTGCAACGTGAGCGCCAGCCCGTCCTCGCGCAGCACCTGTCGCGCCCATCTCGCCGCGCGCGCTGTCTGGTAACTCTTCACCAGCACGAGGGCGACATCTGCCCCTGCCGCGACCTCGGGGTCGGCCGACACGGTGACAGCCGTTCGCCAGGTGCGGCCGTCGGGATCGGTCACCCGTATGCCGTCGTCTGCGAGCGCGCGGACTCCCTCGGGCCACGTGCCGAGCATGACAAGGTCCGCCTGCGCGGACAGGTGCGCCGCGAACACGCAGGCGAGCGCCCCAGTCCCGATCACCGCAATGCGCATCGTCTCAGTGCTCCCCCTGCCCCGCTGCCTCTCGCTCCGCCCATGCCTGCCACTCGGCATCGTCCATGGCGAAGGAATGATCGCGGTCGGGAAACGCGCGCGTGACGACATCCTGCCGGTACTCTCCCAGGGCCTGGACCATCAGCGCGAACAACTCCGCATAGCGGCGGGCGAACTTGGGCGTGAACTTGTCGAAGATGCCCAGAAGGTCGTGCAGCACGAGCACCTGGCCGTCGCACCCCACGCCCGCGCCGATGCCGATCGTGGGAATGCGGAGCCTCCTGGAGATGGCTGCGGCCACCCGGTCGGGCACCATTTCCAGCACGACCATGGCCGCACCCGCCTCCTCGACCGCGAGTGCATCCTCCAGCAGGCGCTGTGCGTCGGCAGCGCTCTTGCCCTGCACCCGATAGCCGCCCAGCTTTCCGGCCGACTGCGGCGTCAGGCCGATGTGGCCGATCACGGTAATGCCCGCCCGGGTGATCGCGCGGATGACCTCTGCCGCCTCCCTGCCGCCCTCGAGCTTCACCGCGTCCATGCCCGCCTCCTTGAGGAAGCGTCCGGCATTGCGGACTGCCTCTCCCACGTCGGCCTGGTACGACATGAACGGCATGTCACCGATCAGGTAGGCGAACTCGGCCCCGCGGCGCACGGCCTTGCAGTGGTGGATCATCTCGTCCATCGTCACGGGCACGGTGGAATCGTAGCCCAGCACCACATTGCCCACCGAGTCGCCCACCAGAATCGTGTCCAGTTCCGCGCGATCCGCCGCCAGCGCGGACGGATAGTC
>CAZMIS010000304.1:0-5622 GCA_964566325.1 uncultured Anaerolineales bacterium | reverse complement strand
CTTGGATCCGCCCTTGACAGACGGACGAAGTTGTTAACTTATGAGCGATGACCTGCGTGTGCGCCCCCGTTACGGCGGGCCGACACATAGGTCGGAGGCCGACCCGTCGGCCCCTACCATACCATCGTGTGGGGGCGCACCTGCGTGTGCGCCCCCGTTGGTGTATGCGCGCCGCGTTATTTCCAGCGCGTCAGGATCGTCTCCCGCTGGAAGAGCTTGACCCCCAGGTACACGAGTACGACATCCGCGGCCAGCGCGATCGCAGCGCTGATCCAGAACGTCATGGCGTTTAGCTGGATGAACCCTGCCAGCGGGCCGATGAAGAGCACCATCAGGGGCAGGATGATCAGGCTGCCCAGCTGCTCCGCGGCCCGCGGATCCGATGTCCGGCTGCTCACGATGATGCCGACGTTGACGGCCATGATCGTCAGCAGAGGCACCAACACCAGCATCGCGACCCACCACATCGAGTTCAGGAAGATGGCGTAGACCCTGTCGCTGACGACCAGGAAGCGGGCAACCAGCAGAAACAGCGCGTAGCTGACCCAGGCAGTGGCGATGCCCGGGATCGCCGCGGCCAAACCCTTGCCCAGCAGCAGCTTCGCGGTGCTGATCGGGGTGGCCAGGAGCGGCTCCAGCGAGCGCGTCATCTTCTCGCCGACGATGCTGTAGGCCGCGATGGTTACCGGCACCATCAGGGGCATCATGAGAAACAGGACCAGGAAGTTCGACGCCATGGTCGACTGCACGGCCTCGATCGGGTCCAGGCCGGCGAACAGCGGGTTCTGCAGCATGGCCGCCATCTCGTCGAGGTCACTCTGGCTGACCCCGACGCGACCCATGACGCCAAGCATCACGAGCGGTATGGCAACCATCAGCAGGGGCACGAAGAGCACGACGGACAGCACCAGCTTGTTCCTGCGAACCTCCATCCATTCCTTCTTGATGATGGTGATGATGGCCTTCATCGTGCACCTCCCCGGCCGGCTTCGCTCTCGTTGATCAGGCTCAGGTACACATCCTCCAGGGAGTGCCTCAGCTCGTTGACGAACTGGATCCCGCCGCCGGCGTCGATCAGCGCGCGCACGATGGCGGGATTCTGCGCCGCGGGATCGGAAAGACCGATCACCAGCTTGGGGCCGGAGCCCTCCACCGGCGGCAACTGCTGGACATCCTTGACCGCAGGCAGGCCCTGCACCGCCTGCGCCAGCGCGGGCAGGTCGCTCCCCGGCGTGAGATGCACGACCGTCTGCCGGCCGAACAGCTGGCGCCGCAGCGCGTCGGGCGTGTCGATCGCGATCAGGTGCTGCTTGAACACGCCGATCCGGTCGCACAGCCGCTCCGCCTCGTCAAGGTTGTGGGTGCAGAGGAAGATGGTCCGCCCCTGCCCGCGCAGCGTCTCGATGAACTCGCGCACGGTCTTCGAGGCCTCGGGGTCCAGGGCAGCGGTCGGCTCGTCCAGGAAGACGACCGGCGGCTCGTGGAGCAGCGCGCGGGCGATGGCCAGCTTCTGCTTCATCCCCTTGGAGAACGTGCCGGCCTCCGTCTCGCGGCGGTCCCACAGCCCCAGCAGGCGGAGATACTTGTCCACCTGGCCGCGCACGTCCTTGCAGCCGTACAATTCCGCGAAGATCTCCAGGTTGTGGCGCGCGCTGAGCCGCTCGTACAGGCCCGGCGACTCGGTCAGGATGCCCACGCTGGCGCGGATCTTCTCGTCAGACTCGCCCAGTTGCAGGCCATTGACCCACGCGCGGCCGCGCGTGGGTCCGATCAGGGTGGCAAGCAGGCGAACGGTGGTGGTCTTGCCTGCGCCGTTCGGCCCAAGGAACCCGAACACTTCGCCCTCGCGCACCTCCAGGTCGAGGCCGTCGACCGCACGGATCTCGCGGCCGTCGCTCTGGAAGGTTTTGCTGAGAGCTTCCGTCTTAATCATTGCTGCCTCGCTTACTCGTAACGTGACTGTTCCGCGCGTCGCGCCAGATCTTCCGATGACAGCGACCGCGGCTGTAGTTGCTCCGCGCTGAGAACTTCGCGCGTTTCATCTTCTGATACGGGCGAAGGCGCCGGGGGTTCCTCGCGCAGCCGCCAGATGATCCAGGCGCCGCCCAGGGCCATGACGGCCAGCAGCGCCTCGGTCGGGAAGATGCCGAACTTGCTCACGCCGACGACCGCCCAGAAGTCGATGAGCGTGTGCAGCGCGATGGCGGCCAGGAAGAAGACGGGTTGCCGGTGCGTCACCGCGCGGACGACCAACACGGCCATCGCGATCTGCAACGTGATGGCGAAGACGCGCTCGAGTCCTCCGACGATCGGTATCAGGGGACTCGTGCTCCAGAAGGCCGCCTGGGCCGCCTTCAACTGCTCCACGGCCTCGGGAGGCAGCGCCTGCCCCAGGCTGGAGGCTGAGCCGGAGGCCAGGAGGGCAACGGTGTTGACCGCGGCCAGCACGCCGAAGATGATCGCCTCCGCCCCGCCGTGCCCCGCGCCGTATTGCAGGCCGGCACGCCATCCCCGGACGCGGCGCGCCAGGAAGAGGAGGACCAACAGCCGCGCGCCCTCCTCGCAGATGCCCGCGCTGAGGCCCGCGACCAACGCCATGGGGACCAGCGGCCAGAGCGCCACGCCACGCCCGCCGCCGATCAGCCCCAGCGCAGCGTTGAGGGGCAGATGGACGACCTGCGACAGGACGAAGGTCAACGCGCCGAGGGCAAACACGCTCCAGCCGATGCCGTAGCGACGCCGGATGAACCAGCCCAGCACGATGGGCAGCCCGATCATGATGGGCAACTGCACGCCGAAGATCGTCAGGAGCAGTGCGATGTTCACGGGTGGATTCTCCTCCGCGCCGATCGGCGCCTCAACCAGATGAACCCGGCCACCAACAAGAGTGCGATGACCGTGGCATAGGTGACCCACTTGGCCGCCGCGCGCAGCGGCGTGTCCTCGAACCGCAGCAGCAGGTAGCCCTCGCCCTGCGGGATGGGCACGACGACCCGCGCCAGGGGCCCGTCCTCGCGCACCACCTCGAGCCGCTGCACCGGGCTGCCGTCCTTCCCGTCCAGCAGGTAGGCGGTCCAGCCGGGATACCAGAACCGATTGAAGGTGACCGACTGGCCCGGCCCGGCCGCGTAGAAGAAGATCTGCTCGTGCGCGGTGCCCACGTCCTCCGAGTTGACCGCCAGCGTCTCGTTTTGCGGGACGCGGCTGTAGTCCACGCGCGTCGTCACAGGCTTGCCCTGCACCCACAGCTCGGCCATGTCCGACCACCGGGGCCGCCGCTCGGGATCGACCCAGGCGGTCACGCCGGTCATCTCGTCGCTGGTGCGCTGGAAGCGCATCAGCGCGGCCATGGAGACGGGCCCCTGCTCGGGGGTCGGCTCCCGGATCTCGACCTGGAGATAAGGGTAGCTGGAGAGCAACAGCAGCGCGCTGAGGAGGAATGCGGGCCATAACCCTGCCTGCGCCGCAGTGCCGCCGGCAGCGCCGGCCTCCTGCCGCCCGACGAGGAACGCGGGCACGATGCTCAGCGGCAGGATGGCCAGCATCAGGTAGCGCCACGGGAACTGCGCGTACCCGACGATCGGCGCGTGCCGCCAGAGGAGCACGGAGGCCGGCAGGGTCAGGAAGACGCTGACGAGCAGCCAGGCGCCCCAGAAGCGCACCTCTCCGCGCAGCCGCGGCCGCGCGCGGCCGCTCAGGGCCAGGCCGATCAGCGTAAGCACGGTCGCGGCCGCGCCCAACTGGTAGCTGAGCGCACCCTGCGCGGCATCGTCAGGGCCGGGCTGGCTGATGCCGTAGCCCCAGGCCGGATCGAACAGCTGGTTGAAATAGACGAAATGCTGCTCCGGGTCGTAGTACTCGCCGAACCATTGCGTCTTGTTGATGTAGCCCTGCTCGATCAGCGCGGGGATGAAAAACGCGGCGCTGAGCCCCAGCCCCACCACCAGCGCCAGGCCCGGCGCCATCACCGAGCGGATCGTCTCTCGCCCGAACAACACGCTGCGCCAGCCCGGGCGACCGTCCGCGCCGGCCCGCCGCGCGCGCGCTTCCAGGAAGATGAGGACGGCCACGTACGCGGCCAGTCCGGGCGTGAAGACCAGGGCGACCAGGTTGCTGGTCCACATCAGCGCGGCAAACGCGGCGCCGGCCGCGAGCACCGAAAGCCAGCGCGGCGCGACGACCGCGCTGCGGAAGCCCCACAGCACGAGGGGCAGCAGCGCGATCGCGAAGGACTCCGCCATGGCCGCGCGGACGAAGACGTTCACCAGGTGATAGGGCACGGTCATGTACGCGACCGCGGCCACCAGCCCGGCCCGCCGCCCCAGCCAGGAGCGCACGAACCCGTACATCGCCAGGCCTGAGCCGAGCACCGACAGGGCAAGCACGGCCTTGGCGCTCGCCTCGTAAGAGAGGCCGGCCAGCTGGTTGAAGAGGACGCCCACGAAGGTGGCCAGCGGCGCATAGATGGTGAAGAACGGGTAGCCGTAGCCGAAGGCCCAATCGGGCGACCAGCGCGGCCACAGGATGCCTTCCCGGAACGACAGCCCGTACTGGTAGATGAAGTAGACGTCGTGCCGCGCGTCGTGCGCGCCCCAGAAGTAGCCGGGCTGGAGGAGCGGCGCGATCGTCACCAGGCCGAACAGGCCAACCAGGGCAATCAGCATCCACTCGCGGCTGCCCGGGGCAGGGGAACGATGGTTGACCGGCACGCTCACAGATCTCACGTCAGCCTCACTCCGCCAGCACCAGCTTGTCATCGTCGCCCGCGCTCAGGCGGACGCCCGTCGCGCCGTCGTACAGGCCGATCCAGTAACGCCAGGCGCCGCCGATCGGTGCGTCCATCGACAGCACCGCCTCGTAGCGATCGGTCACGATGTCGCCGGGCTGCCATCCGCTCGTCGGCGCCTGCCCGCCGTCCGGCATGCCGTCCTGCTGCGCGTAACGCTGCCCGTCGGGCCCGATGACGTGGAAAAAGACCGTATAGTCGCGATCGAGCGGGCGCAGCGCCTGCCACTCCACCGCCACCGCCATGCGGCCGCCCGGTCCCGGATCGCCCACAACCTCGGCGCTCAGCAGTGCGATCTCGTTATCGCCGTAGATTGCCAGCGGCGCGGTCGGGGCCGGGCCGCTGACGGTGGCCGGGTGCAGGTCCGGCAGCACGCCGAGCACCAGGATGGTGACCAGGCCCGCGGCGAGCACAGCGGAGTGGGCGACAGGGCGATGGTCGTCGCGCGATCCGCCGAGCGACGCGGCGAGCCTCTCCGCACCCAGCCCGGCCAGCCAGGCCAGGCCTGGCCCCGCGAGCAGGAGCATCTGCCACGGCTGGGTGACCCGGCTCGCCATGGCCGGCAGGCCGCGCCAGAGCGGCGCGGACAGTGCGGACGAGAGGAACACCAGCACGATGACGGCTGCTGCCGCGTACGCGCGCACGACCGTGTTGCGCTCGGCGTCCGGCGTCAGGCCGGCGTCCGGAGGCCGGCCGGCATCCGGCGGCCGCAGCACGAACGCCAGGAGCGCCAGCGCCGGTGCGGCAAAGCCGAGCCCCAGCCCCCTGGCCGAAGCCAGGTCCGTGGCGGAGATCAGCTGGTGCAGGCCCAGCCACTCGGCAGGCGGCGCGGCCGC
>CAZMIS010000303.1:0-5662 GCA_964566325.1 uncultured Anaerolineales bacterium | reverse complement strand
CAAGGGGCCAAAGGTCTATCAGGAGCTGTCGGAGGACGTTCCGGCGCAAACCGCCATAGCGAGTTTGGCCTGACGTACGCCATCGCGACGCCGCTGTCAGAATGGCTCTCGGGCGTCGTGCTCACCGGGCTGATCGCGCTGGCCGAGGCCGTGCTGGGCACGGCGCCGGCGTGGCTCTCCGGGCTGGTGATCGACGGGGTGATCGGCGGGGTCGGCACCGTACTGATATTTCTGCCCATCCTGGCGGTCTTCTTTGCGGTGCTCGGCATCCTGGAGGACGTGGGCTACCTGGCGCGCGGCGCCTACATCATGGACCGCTTCATGCACCTGATGGGGCTGCACGGCAAGTCGTTCCTGCCGCTCTTTCTCGGTTTCGGCTGCAACGTGCCGGCGGTCATGGGTGCGCGGATCCTGGAGGAGCGCCGGGCCCGCATGCTGACCATCCTGCTGGCGCCCCTCGTGCCGTGCACGGCGCGGCTCGCGGTGCTGGCCTTCCTGGCGCCCGCGTTCTTCGGCTCCTCCGCGGCCGCGGCGACGATCGGCCTGGTGGCTCTGAACCTGGGCATCCTGGCGGTCACCGGAATCGCCGTCAACAAGATGGCCTTCAAGGGGGAGCAGACGGCCTTCATCATGGAGTTGCCGTTGTACCACATTCCTAACCTGCGAACGGTCGGGCTCTATGTGTGGAACAACACCGCGTCGTTCCTGCGCAAGGCGGGAACATTGATCCTGTTAGCCTCGGCAGTGGTCTGGATCCTTTCAAACGTGCCGGGCGGCAATGTCGAGACAAGCATCCTGGCCGCGGTCGGGCGTGCCCTGGCGCCGGTGGGCGAGCTGATGGGGCTGAGCGACTGGCGCATCATCGTGGCGCTCCTGTCCAGCTTCTTCGCCAAGGAGAACACGATCGCGACGCTCGGCGTGCTGTTCGGAGCACCCGAGGCAGGGTCCGCGCTGGCGACCCAGGTGGCGGCGATCCTGACGCCCGGCGCGCGGCTCGCGTTTCTGGCGGTGGCCATGCTGTTCATCCCGTGTGTGGCAACTGTGGCGACCATCAAGCAGGAGACTGCGTCGTGGAAGTGGACCGCGGCGAGCATCGGGCTGCTGTTGATTATTTCTCTCGGCGCCGGCGTGGTAATCTATCAGCTGGCACGTGTATTCGGGATGTGAACCAGATGGTCGAACAAGAAGTGAACCTGCCCCTGCGCCTGCTGCAGCTATTGGCCCGCGGCGGCATCCGGTCGACAGCGGACCTGGCCCGTTCCCTGGCGGTGACTGAGGGGTTGGTGAAGTTGATGGTCGAGGACCTGGCGCGGCGCGGGTACCTTATGACGCTGGGCAACGGCGGCGCGTGCGGTGCGGGCTGCGCAGGATGCGGCTCCGCGGCCGCATGCCATCTGCCGTCCGTCTCCTCCCAGTCCCCGGGACTCCTGACCCTGACGCCCAGCGGCCGAGAGAAGGCCCTGGGCCGTCCGTAGGGGATTACTTCGGCAACACCCGCAGCGGATCGATGAGCCGGCCGAAGTCGCGCACCTCGAAGTGCACATGCGGCCCGGTGATGTTGCCGTTCGCGCCGCTCAGGCCGATCACCTGACCCTCGCCCACGACCTCCCCCGCCTCAACGTAGATGTCGCTCAGGTGCGCGTACAGCGTGACGTAGTCCGTGCCGTGGTCGATCACGACCCGAAAGCCGTAACCCGTAGGGTTCCAACCGGCCATGATGACCTTGCCGCGATCCGCGGCGCGGACGTTCGAACCCGATGGGATGGCGATGTCGAGCGCGATGTGCCCCGCATGTGCTCCCTGGGAGATCCATCCGCCCGTCACGGGCCAGGCGAACTGCCCATCGCCGTAGGGCCAGTCCTGGTACGCCGTCCCGCCCCATTGGTCGGTCGGACGGCTCACCGTGGCCCGATCCGCGCGCGGCCTGGCATCTCCGCGGGCGCCGGGCAGCAGGATGCGTTGCTTCGGCACGACGGTGTATGGGGCCGACGAGAAACCATTCCAGGGCACCTCGACGATCCGGTCGACGGTCAGCTTGTGGCGCGCTGCGATGCCGCGCAGGGAGTCGCCGGGGCGCACCGTATAGCACAGGTCGTTGAGCGCGGGCACGACAATCGTCCGGCCCGGGACGAGCTTCTCCGCGTCCGCGCCGGTCGGCGTCGTCGTGCACGACATCGTGTCGAGATCGCGTCCGAAGTCGAGCGCCAGCGACCAGAGCGTGTCATCCGCCTTGACCACGTAAGTGAAAGATGCGGGATTGGCTTCCGTCTGGGGCGCCTGCGCGATCTGCGGCAGGAAGAGTTGGTGGATCTGGCGCTGCGCCTCAGGGGTGAGCGCCAGCCGTTCAGCCAGGGTGAGGGGCCGCGGGGTGGACGTCGGCTGAGGCGTGGGCGTCGTGATGACGGGCGCCGGAGGCGCGCCCCAAGTACTGCTGCACGTCATCACGGTGAGCAGCACCGCCAGAATCCCAGCACGCAACGTCCGCGTCTTCATCGGTACGCGTATAATACCCGGAACCGGGCCTCCGCGCAAGCCCCAAAGAAAAAACCTGCGAGGATGCGGGTCAGGCACGCATCCTCGCAGGCGCCGGAATCGATATCAGTACGTCAGCTTGCTCTCGCCCGATACCCGCTTCCTGAAGATGTAGAAGTTCCATCCCTGGTAGAGCAGCACGATGGGCACCAGCACCAGTGCGATGATCGACATCACGCGCAGGGTGTAGGGTGTCGACGATGCGTTCTGGACCGTGAGGCTCCACGCATCGTTCAGGCTGGAGACCATGACGCGCGGGTAGAGGCCGCGGAACGTGGTCACGACGGTGAGGGCGATCGTCAGCGAATTCATGATGAAGGCCCAGCCGAACCGCCCCTGCAGGACGGACCATGCCGCGATCAGGAACGCGGCGCCCGCGCCGATCGCACTGATGCCCGGGTTGACGCCCAGTCGCTGGAAGATGTCCGTGGCGAAGTAGGAGGCGACGACCGTGCCCGCGCCCACGACGAGGACGATGGGCCACAGCTTCCTGGCGAGCGCCTCCGCGCGTGCGCGCACCGTGTCGGTCGTGCGCAGGGCGAGGAAGGTGGCGCCCTGCAGGGTGAAGACGCCGAGCCCGGCCAGGCCGCCCAGCAGTGCGTAGGGATTGAGTAGATTGAAGAAGCCGCCCACGTAGTTCATGTCCGCGTCGATGGGCACGCCGCGCACGATGTTCGCCATGGCCACGCCCCAGAGCAGCGCGGGGATGGCGCTGCCGCCGAAGATGGCCCAATCCTACGCCGCGCGCCAGCGGGGATCCCTGTCCTTGCTGCGATACTCGAACGCCACGGCGCGGAAGATCAGCGCCAGCAGCATGAGGAACAGGGCCAGGTAGAAGCCGCTGAAGAGGGTCGCGTACCAGTTGGGAAACGCGGCGAACATCGCGCCGCCCGCGGTGAGCAGCCACACCTCGTTGCCGTCCCACCAGGGCCCGATGGTGTTGATGATCTGGCGGCGCTCCTCGTCCTTCTTGCCCAGGAACGGCAACAGGATGCCGACGCCGTAATCGAAGCCCTCCAGGATGAAGAACCCGGTGAAGAGGACGCCGATCAGGATGAACCAGAGCGTGTTGAGTTCCATCGTTGCCTCCGTGAGATCAGGACGAGCGCAGGACGAACGCATCGGCATCCGATGCGTCGCGGGCCAGCGTGGGCACGCCGTCGTTCAGGATGAGCTCCGTGTCCGCGCGCGCGTACTTGACGAGCAGGTAGACGTCCGCCACGATCAGGATCGCGTAGATCAGCGTAAAGCCGATGAGCGTTGCCAGAACCTGACCCGCGGGAACGCTCGTCGAGACACCCTGCTCGGTGCGCAACACCCCGAACACGATCCACGGCTGCCGCCCCATCTCCGTGAGGATCCAGCCGGTGCTGTTGGCCAGGTAGGGCAGTGAGATGGCGAAGGGCAGGCCGAGCAGCAACAACGACCGTTTGCCGATCTGGCCGCGCAGCGCGACCCAGAGGGCCCAGGCTGCCAGCCCCAGCATCAAAGTCCCTGCGCCGACCATGGCGCGGAAGGTCCAGTACGCCACGAAGACGTTGGGCACGTAGTCGCCCGGACCGTACGTCTGCGCGTACTCGGCCTGAATGTTATTGATGCCCTTGACCTCGCCGCTCGGCCGGTTGTAGCTCAGGATGCTCAGTGCAGCCGGGATGCGGATGGCGAACACGTCTTTACGGTTTCTTGTGTCCCCGATGGTGAAGAGCGACATCGAGGCCGGATTCTCGCTGTCCCACAGCGCCTCGGCCGCGGCCATCTTCATCGGCTGCGTGCGCACCATGTGCTGCGCCTGGCTGTGGCCGACCAGGCCCACCATGACCGAGCCGATCAACGCAGCGATCGCGGCCACCTGGAAGGAGTTGCGGAAGAAGGCCTGGTCCCGGTCCTTGCGCAGGAGCCGCCAGGCGACGATGCCCAACATGAAGAAGCCGGCGGTCGTCAGGCCGGAGAAGAAGACGTGCGGCCATTGCACCCACACGTGGGGGTTGGCCACCAGCGCGCCGAAGTCGGTCATCTCGGCCCGTCCGTTGCGCAGTGCGAAGCCGACCGGCTCCTGCATGAAGGAGTTGGCGATCAGGATCCACAACGCGGAGAGGTTGCCGCCGATGGCGACCAGCCAGATCGCAGCGAGGTGCAGCTTCTCCGGGATCTTGCCCCAGCCGAAGAGCCACATGCCGAGGAAGGTGGATTCGAGGAAGAAGGCCAACAGCGCCTCGATGGCCAGCGGCGCGCCGAAGATGTCGCCCACGAAGCGGGAGTACTCCGACCAGTTCATGCCGAACTGGAACTCCTGGACGATGCCAGTGGCGACGCCGATCGCGAAATTGATGAGGAAGAGCTTGCCCCAGAACTTCGTCATGCGCTTCCAGGTTTCGTCCTTCGTGATGTACCAGCGGGTGTGCATGATCGCCACCAGCACCGAGAGGCCCAGGGTCAGGGGCACGAAGAAGAAGTGATACACGGTGGTGATTGCGAACTGCCATCGGGCCAGAACAACTGGGTCCATGGGCTGACCTCCCTTTGCGCGCGGTTACCGTAGCTACTTACCGGCAGATTGAAGATGACTTAGCATACCGGGTTCCAGGAACTTGTCAAGTAATTCACAAACCTATCTGACGCAGTTGTGTGCCTGATGGTATAATGCGCGCATGCATGAGCTGCCGATCACCGAGAGCATCCTGAAGATCGCCACGGGCGCGGCGGGCGGGCGGCGCGTCTCTGCGATCCACCTCACCGTTGGTGACCTGGCGAGCATCGTCGATGATGCGGTGCAGTTCTACTTCGACATCATCAGCAAGGGCACGGGTGCGGAGGGTGCGGTGCTCCATTTCCGGCGCCAGCCGGGCGTCATGACCTGCCTGGCGTGCGGCCAGCGCACGGAGGTCAGGCCGCCGCTGCCCGGGGCATGCCCCCATTGTGGGGATTCCAGTCTGCGGGTGACCGGGGGTCGCGAGCTGCGCGTGGAGAGCATCGAGGTGAGCGATGATGGCTGAGATTCCGGTGCGCCAGCGCATCCTGAGTGCGAACGACGAAGTGGCCGCGATGAACCGGGCGACGTTGGCCCGCTTCGGCATCGTGGCCGCCAACGTGATGGCGTCGCCCGGCGCTGGCAAGACCAGCGTCATCCTCG
>CAZMIS010000302.1:0-5669 GCA_964566325.1 uncultured Anaerolineales bacterium | reverse complement strand
AGAAGCTCAACGCCGGGGAGCAGGTCGCCTTCGGGCTGTTGCCCCCCGCCGCGTTGACGAGTCCGTAGAGGGGACCGAAGCGCTTGTTGATCGTCTCGCCGGCTGCCACCAGGCTCTCGCGGCTCATGACGTCGACCGTGCAGCCGTCGATCCTGCTTCCCGCGGCGCCGGCGGAAGCCTGGATCTCAGCCAGCCGCGCCAGGTTGCGGTCGAGGATCATCACGTTCGCGCCACAGCACGCCAGCGCGGTGACGACGCCGCCGGCAAGAACCCCGGCGCCGCCGGTGACCGCAAAGGTCTTGCCGGAGAAATCGAACATCGCCATCAGTTCTTCACGATTCATAAGAAGCTCTCCTTCAGGTTGCTGAGCGTTTCGCCCATGGCCGCCATGCCGCGGCGCAGGGCACGATACTCACGATGATGTTGCTTGTAGAACTCGTGACGTCGCGAGTCAGGATAATACACCCGGCCGGACTCGACCGTCCGCGCCGCCTGATCCATCCGAAGAATTCCGAGAGCCCGCATGCCGATCAGTGCTGCGCCGGCTGCAGAGGTGTCGGCAACCTCCAACGCCATCAGGGGAACGCCCAGCACGTCGACAACGATCTGAGCCCACAGCGGCGTGCGGGTGATGCCGCCTGTCAGGCGCACGACTTCTTCGCTTGTCGGCTCGGAGCCGTACATGGCATCCCAGACGTCGGCCAGGCAGTTGGCCACGCCCTCCATCGCCGCACGGGCGATGTGGACGCGTGTATGCTGCATGCCGAGTCCGTAGAGCATGCCTCTGTCCTTCGGCGCCCAGTGTGGACTGCGTTCGCCCGCGAAGTAGGGCAGCATGAAGACGCCCTCCGCACCCGGCGCCACCGCTTCCGCATCCGCCGCCAACTGGTCGAAGCCGGCTTCTCCCACCAGTTCCGGGTACAGCTTCTCGCGCACCCACTGCAGCGCCAGGCCTCCGTTGTTGATCGCGCCGCCGACGAACCACAGGGGGTGTGCCGTCGCACCGCCCCCGTCCGGCGACCGCTGAGGCGATCGCCCGTCGTCCAGCAGGTAGCAGAAGGTGCGCTCGCCGGGATCGAACCACGGCTCTGCGACGATCTTGCGCACCGCACCGCTGGTGCCGACGGTGATGACCATCTGGCCCGGCGTCGCGATGCCCGTGCCCAGGCTGGCCATGGCGCCGTCGCTGCCCCCTGCAATCACGGGGAGGCCGGACGGCAGACCCGTTGCGGCAGCGGCCTGTTCCGTCAGCCCGCCGACCACTGCCGAGGGCGACACGAGTGGCGGCAGGTGATCGGGCAGCACCTCTGCCAGCCGGAGAACGCCCGTGTCCCACGTGAGGGTGCGCAGGTTAAGCAGCCCGGTGGTCGAGGCCAATGTCAGGTCCGTCGCCCAGACTCCGGTCAGCGCATGCAGAATCCAGTCCTTCAGGCCCACCCACATAAACGCCCGCTGCGTGAGTTCCGGCTCGAGCCGCTGCCACCAGCGCAGGCGTTGCAGGTGGTAGGTCGAATGCACCGGGCAGCCCGTGCGACGATACAGTGCATGGGTGTCGGTGTCCGCGATCAGACCGCGATACACCGACGTCGCGCGGGCATCCGCCCAGGTCATCGCGTTGGCGAGGGGTGTGCCGGAATCGTCCGCGATCGGAAACAGGCTGTGCATCGCGCCACTGATGCAGATGCCCTGCGGCGGTGCATCGGGTGGTGCTGCCGCCGCAACCGCCGCCAGCACCCGCCTGGCCGCGGTCCACACGTTGCCGACGGATTGCTCCGCCCACCCGGGGTGTGGGACCTGCAGCGCGTAGCCATCGGAAGCCTTCGCGCGCACCCGGCCGTCCGAATCGAAGAGGGCCGCCTTGCAGTTTGTGGTGCCAAGATCGAGCCCGATCATTCTTCCTCCGAGCAAGATGCTGGATATTGGATGCCTGATGCTGGACGCCAGCATCCAGTATCCAGTCCCCAATCCCCAGTCCCCGCCGCCTACAGCTTGAATGCGCGCCGGCCCAGCCCGTTCGCCATGTCGACGGCCATCTCGGCCGCATCCGTCTCGTCGATCAGCCCGCGCACCACCAGCCCGGCCAGCCAGTTGGCCGAGGCCCGCCGCCAGACGTCGTGCCGCGCCGGGATCGACACGAATGCCCGCGTGTCGTCGATGAAGCCGGTCGTGTTGTACAGCCCCGCGGTCTCCATCACCTGGTCGAAGTAGCGCGCCATGCCGTTCAGGCTGTCGTGGAACCACCACGGCGGCCCCAGCCGCAGCGCGGGGTAGTGCCCGGCCAGCGGCGCCATCTCGCGCGAGTAGCTCGTCTCATCCATCGTGAACAGGATCAGCGTCAGGCGCGGGTCATTGCCGAAACGATCGGTCAGCGGCTTGAGGTTCTGCACCCATTCGGTCGCCACCGGGATATCGCTGCCCTTGTCCGCACCGAACCGCTCGAACACCAGCGGGTTGTGGTTGCGATAGCAGCCCGCATGGAACTGCATCACCAGGCCATCCTCCACGCTCATGCGCGCCATCTCGAGCAGCATGTAGCCCGTGAAGCGCCGTGCATCCCCGGCCGTCGCCTCGCCGGCCAGCGCCCGGGCGAAGATCGCCTCGGCGTCGGCGGAGGACAGCGCCTCGGTGTAGGGCGTCTCCACCCCGCTGTCGGTCGAGGTCGCGCCCATCTGCTTGAAGAAGGCGCGGCGTTCCTCGAGGGCGGCGATCAGCGCGCGGGCCGTGGTGATCTCCCGGCCAGCCGTCGCCTCCAGCGCGGCCAGGTTGGCCCGCCAGGCCGGCAGCGCCAGGTTCGTCACCGCATCGGGGCGGAAGGTCGGCCGCACCACCCCTCCCCACCCGGATTCCCGGATCGCCCGATGGTGCTCCAACGCATCGGCCGCACCGTCGGTCGTGCAGAGCACCTCGATGTTGAAGCGCTCGAAGAGCGCCCGCGGCCGGTACGCCGGCTGCGCCAGCTTGGCGGCCAGCTCGTCGTAGATCGCCTGCGCGCTGGCGCCGGTCAGCTTCTGCGTGATGCCGAAGATCTCGTAGAGCTCGTGCGCCAGCCACACGCCGCTGGGCGTGCCGCGGAAGAGGTGGAAGTGCTCCGCGAAGGTCTGCCAGATCTGGCGGTGATCGGGTGCGGCCGCAGCCTCGCCGGTGCCGCCGGCCCGCTGCGGGACGCCCAACGCCTCGAGCGGCACGCCCTGGGAGTAGAGCATGCGGAACACGTAGTGGTCCGGGATGATGAACAGGTCGGCCGGGGTGCCGAAGGTCGCGTCCTCGTCCGCCAGCAGGCGGGGGTCGACGTGGCCGTGCGGCGAGACGATCGGCAGGCCGGCAATGCCGGCGTAGAGCTCGCGCGCCACCCGGCGCTGCGCGGGGTCAGGAGCAAAGAAACGATCCGGAGATAAAAGCGTTGGCTGTGTTGACATCTAACCTCCTCCTTCGACTGCGTGCCACTGGGGGCCGGTTCCTGCCTGGTCTGTAGAGACGCAGCATGCTGCGTCTCTACAGGCTGTGTCTTTGCATGCTACGTCTTTGCGTCTGCGCGACGCCGGCTACCGGTTCCACGGTGGCGTGTCGGACAACAGCTTCTCAAATTCGGCGATCAGAGAGGCTTCGTACGAGCCCGCATAGGTGCCGTTGAGAAATCGATCGGACGCCTCCTCGTAGAAGCGCTGCCAGGACATCTCTTCCGAGCCCGGGACGATGGGGTAGAAGAGCACGTTGACGGCGTGCGCCGCGTCCCGGTCGCCGAGGGCATCGCCGATCAGCAAGATGCGATCGTCGGGGTACTTGCCCTTCGCACCGTACTCGAGGTGTTGCCGCTTGGTCCCCATGTCCTGTCCGGCCATGATTGACATGTATTGAGCCAGGCCATGCTCGCCCCACTCGCGTTGGAGCGCATCTGAGGCCGTGGTGGAGATGACCACCAGGTCCGCCTGGCTATACATCTTCTGCAGGCTCTCACGTACGTGGGGGAAGGGCGGTACACCGCGCACCGTTGCCGCGACCAGGGCGTCGATTGCCCGCGTCCACTCCAGCCCGCGCCACAACTCCTCGTCGCCGTGCCCGGAGGCGATGTAGGCCTTCAACCCGGCTTCGCTGGGCGGATAGCCCGACGCGATGAATTCCCTGAGCGCCGTGCCTTCGGGCACCTTGACCCCCCGCGCCTTGACTTCAGGGCGTAAGGCCAGCAACTCGAAGACTTTCACCAGGGCGGGCCAGCGGTTCGCACCGCGCCATTTGGAGTAAAGGTTCACCCACTCAGCCGTCTCGCGAGCGTACTTGGAGACGGGCTGAAGGCCCCAAACCCTGATCGTGCTGGGCGTGAAGCACTCCTTCTGTTTAAGCTCCATCGCATCGAACGCGCATCCGTCCGAGTCAATCCCTACAAAGGACGAATGCCGCGGTGTGAAGTCTATGAGTGCCTTTGCTGCCGCAGGGACGCTGCTCATGTGAGGCCTCCTTCATGTGGCCAGCCAGCGGGTTCCGCAGAGGCGTTGCATGCAACGCCTCTGCGACGACGATCCTCCGCCCCTGATCTCTTTCGCCTACCTGGCCCAGAACTCGCGCAGCACGTGCGCCGCCATCTTCGGCGTGCGGATCCGGGTGAAGACCCCCTTGTGATTGAGGCCGCCCACGCGCATCAAGCTCTGCACTGCGGCGAAGTCCGCGAAGTTCCACACCTGCATGCCGGCGACGAAGTCACGTTCGGCCGCCACTTCGAGGTGGAACCGGATACACGCGGCCTGGTACTCCTCGGTCCACATGACGTCCGGCAGCCCGTGATAGCCGGGCACCGTGTCAGCGCCGAACTCGGTCATGATGATCGGCTTGTGAAAACGACCCCAGACCTGGTCGAGCTCCGCTTCGAGCCCCTCCCGAGCCTTATCCAGCTGCCCGCCGAGCGTATACCAGCCCCAGTAGCGGTTCATGCAGATGACGTCACACTGCTCCATCCAGTTCTGCGGGCCGCCCATCAGGGTTACGACCGTTATCGGACGCGTCGGATCCAGCTCGCGAGCCCGGGCGATCTCCGTATCGAGGAACTCCTTGCCCGGTCTGTTCATGGCCTCCTGGGTTGGATCGCTCGCGCCGGCAGCACCCACGGCAAATCCCTTCGGCATCGGCTCGTTGGCCACGCACCACATGACCACGGCGGGATGGTTCTTGTCGCGGCTGATCATCTCGTTAATCTGCTGCAGGCACATGCGCATCCGCTCCGGGAAGTGGGCCTCATCCGCCATCTGCAGACTGACAGCCGGAATCTCGTCGATGATCAGGAAGCCCTCGCGGTCGGCCATCTGCATTTCTTCCTCGCTGTACGGGTAGTGCGAGGTGCGGTAGGCGTTTGCGCCGGTCCACTTCATGAGCTGATAGTCCTTGACGATCAGCGGCAGGTTGAGGGCCTTGGCGGTGGCGGGGAAATCCTCATGGCGGCCGAAGCCGTTCAGCTTGACCGGATTGCCGTTGAGCAGGATTCTGCCGCCATCCACCGCGACCGTACGGATGCCGACCTTGAGGCTGTACTCATCGACTTGCGTGGGTGACCCCGCCTCCACGGACACGGTCAGGTCATAGAGGTAGGGATCCTTGTCGGACCAGAGATGGGCGTCGGGGACCACCAATTCCGCCACAGACACGCCGTCGGCAAACGCCAGGCCACCCTCGCACACGGCGGC
>CAZMIS010000301.1:0-5673 GCA_964566325.1 uncultured Anaerolineales bacterium | reverse complement strand
TCCTCGATGTCCTGCTCGGGCCGCACGTACGCGCTCGTCCCGCGCTGCTGGCTGCTCAGCTCGTCCAGCAGCAGGGTGTCCACGTCGTAACCTACGCCGAACGAGAAGAGCCGGACGGACTTGGGCGCGGCCTCGGCCACGTTCGCCACGATCCGATGGGGGTCGATCTCGCCTGCGGTCGGCAGGCCATCAGTCATGAAGATCACGACCGTCGGTCGCCCCTCATCCGCGCCGGCCACGGCCTCGAGCAGCGCGCGGTTGATGTCGGTGCTGCCCGCCGCGCGCAGCTTGTCGATGAACTGCCGGCCGGCCGCGACCTGGCCCAGCCCGACGGGCGCCTCCGCGAAGAGCCGCGTCGCGGTGCTGAACGAAACGATGTTGAAGCGGTCGGCCTCGCCCAGGTTGTCCAGCACGTAGCGCGCGGCGCGGCGGGCCTGGTCGATCTTCTCGCCCTCCATGCTGCCCGACGTGTCGAGCACCAGGATCACGTCCTTGGGCACCGCCTGGCCCTCCGCGTCCACCGGCGGCGTCACCAGGAGCAGGAAGTAGCCGTCCTCGCCGAACGGCTTGTTGCTCAGCAGGTTCACTGCGATGGCGTCGGGCGACACGCTGTAATACAGGTCGAAGTCGCGGTCGGGCCGCACGTCGCGCGCCTCGTAGCCCACCGTCGCTCGGTTCGCCGCCTCGCGCGTCACCTGCACGGGGTGCGAGGGCGAGTAGATCGCGCGCAGCTCGGCCCGATCCTGGACGTCGACGCTGATCGCCACCTCCGACAGGGGCCGCGCGGAGAACTTCTCCGTGTTCAGGGGATAGCGGTAGTGCACCAGGCCGCCCTGCTGGCCAAGCACCTGCGAGTACGACAGCTCGACGCGGCGCTCGCCGCGCGGAGGGATCGGGAAGATGCGCGCCTGGAATGCGCCCCGGCCGATGTACTCCAGCAGCGCGGGATCCTTCTGCTGCCGGACGATGTCCTCGTAGATGCGCCGCGCTTCGTCACGGCCGAGCAGCTTGCCCTCGAACTTCTTGCCGTCGACCCACATGTCGAAGCTCGATACGGCGGCATCCTCGGGCAACGGGAAGACGTACGTGCCCTCCACCGCGAAGCCCGCCTCATTGACGAAGACCTGGTCGACGCGCGTCGTGGCCACCTGGCTCTCGATGGTCACCTCGACGCGGTGGTACTTGATGGTGAGGGGTATCTCGCGCCAGGGAACGGGCCGGTCCCTGGGGGGCACAGGAATGATGAAGCCGTCTGCCGACGCCGGAGGCGCGGCGAAGATGAGCATCAGCAGGAAGACGAGCAGCACGAGTCCGAGCGTCAGCAGGGGCCGGCTGACCGGATGGCGCCGCAGCGCGGCGGAATGGGCAAGTGGATGGATGGTCATGGTGCTCCTCCTTGGATCTGCCCTTGTGACGACGCGTGAGGCGTGCTGGTTCCTGCGGAGGGGAGAGCGTCGCGCGGGCGGGAGCACCGGTCGGCTACGGCTCCAGGTTGTAGGTGAGGCCGGAGATGGACCACCGTCCGCCGCGGCGGACGAACGTCCAGCGATCGCCGCCGACCGCGACCTCGTCGCCGATGGCCGTGGTGCTGGTGGCCGTCGCGGTGTCGCCCTCCACCGTGATCTGAATGTCGCGCGCGCCGGCTGCGAGTGGGTTGCCCGGCAGCACCAGGACGACATACCGCTCGCGGATGGCGTCGCGGCCGCGCCAGCGCGCATCGTCGCTCGCATCCTGCGGCGTATGCTTCGCGTCCACGATCACAGCGTCGTCGGCCCACAGCGCCATCAGGCCCGCCAGATCCTGAGAGACCAGCGCCGCGGCCTCCTGCCCGATGAGCTGGCGGATGGCATCCTCGTCGTTGGCGGGCTGCTCTGCGGCCAGCGGCACGATGTCGGTGGGCCGCTCGCCGAGCGACGACGGCGTCACAGGCGCCGCGCACGAGGCGATTCCCACGAGCAGCAACAGCGCGATCGACCAGGCAGATCGAAGATGGACGGTCATAGGCCTCCCCAAGTCAGTGCTGCCCGATCATAGCACCGCCAGGAGAGCCGGCCAAAATGCGGCCATCGCGTCGCGCACCTGGCTCGCACAACGCCGATTGCCGATTTGCATACCCCGTTGGGGTGGCGTATAATCTTGCCTGTTCGAGCCGTCTATCCATTGACGGCGTTCTTTATTGTACCGGTCCGGACGGGTCCAGACGCCACGGCAACCAGCGACAGGCTGGGCCGGCGGCGCTTTTTTATGGCCTGGCAAGGCCGGATGCGCACACCACGATCACAGGAGAACCCAAGGGTACATTGCGTCATGGATGATACAAACAGCCACTATCTGACGGCAGAAGGAATCCAGAAGCTGCGAGAGGAACTGGACTACCTCATCAACGTCCGGCGCCCCGAAGTGGCGCGCCAGATCGCCGATGCAAAGGCGGACGGCGACATCTCGGAGAACGCGGGCTACGACGAGGCGAAGAACACCCAGGCTTTCGTGGAAGGCCGCATCCTCACCCTGCGCAATATCCTCGGCACTGCAGTTGTCATCGATCACACCCATTCGAACGGCACGGTGGACATCGGCTGCAAGGTCACCATCCGTGACGTCGAATATGGCGACGAGGAAACCTATACCATCGTCGGCTCCACCGAAGTCGACCCCGGAAACGGGCGCATCTCGTTCAGATCTCCGATCGGCCGCGCGCTCATGGGCCATGCCGTCGGCAAGATCGTCGAAGTGCAGACGCCGGGCGGAGCCGCCGAATTCGAGATCACCAAGATACAGTAGGCGCTGTGGAAGACAACGAACTCGACCTCAACGAACAGCAGCTGGTGCGCCGCGCCAAGCTCGCTGACCTGCGCGCGGTGGGCATGGAGCCCTATCCGCAGCGCCTCCCCTGGCCCCGCACCCACACGGCGGCAGAGGCAGTGGCGGGTCACGCCGCGGGCCAGCTCGGCGCCGAGGACTTTGTGGGCCTCATCGGACGCATGATGTCGGTCCGGGTGATGGGCAAGGCCGCGTTCGCGCACATCGAGGACGGCAGCGGCCGGGTTCAGATTCACCTGCGCCGCGACCTCCTCGGCGAGCAGGCCTACGACGAGTTCTTCCGCAGGCTGGTCGACCTGGGCGACTTCATCGCCGTGCGCGGGCCGATGTTCACGACGCGCGCCGGCGAGGTGACGTGCGAGGCGCGCGAGATCGCGCTCGTCTCCAAGACGCTCAACCCCCTGCCCGACAAGTGGCACGGCCTGAAGGACGTCGAGACGCGCTATCGCCAGCGCTACGTGGACCTGCTGGCCAACCCCGAGGTGCGCACGGTCTTCGAAACGCGCGCCAGGCTCGTCGCGGCCGTCCGACGCTACCTCGACTCGAACGGGTTTCTCGAGGTCGAGACCCCCGTGCTGCAGCCCATCTACGGCGGCGCGGCCGCGCGACCCTTCACCACGCATCACAACCAGCTCGACCAGGAGCTCTTCCTGCGCATCAGCTTCGAGCTGTATCTGAAGCGGCTGATCGTCGGCGGCTACGAGCGGGTGTACGAGATCGGCCGCGACTTCCGCAACGAGGGGATCAGCTTCAAGCACAACCCGGAGTTCACCCAGCTCGAGTTCTACGAGGCCTACACCGACTACTTCGGCATGATGCGGCGCACCGAGGAGATGATCTGCGCGATCAGCGAGGCGCTGAGCGGCAGCCTCAGGATCACCTACGACGGCCAGGAGATCGACCTCACGCCGCCGTGGCGCCGGATCACCATGCGCGATGCGATTCTCGAAGCGACGGGCATTGACTACACGCAGACGCCTGATGCAGCGTCGCTGGCTGCCGCGATCCGTGCGCGGGGCCTGAAGTGCGACGCCAGGGCGAGCCGGGGCAAGCTGATCGACGGCCTGTTCGGCGACTACGTCGAGCCCAAGTTGATCCAGCCGACCTTCATCATGGATTACCCGGTGGACATCAGCCCCCTGGCGAAGAAGAAGGCGGACGATCCGACCACCGTGGAGCGCTTCGAGTATTTCGTGGCGGGCATGGAAATGGGCAACGCGTTCACCGAGCTGAACGACCCGATCGACCAGCGCGCGCGCTTCGTCGAGCTGCGCGCCGCAATGGCGGGCGAGGACGAAAACGTCCACCCGCTGGACGAGGACTTCCTGAACGCGCTGAGCTACGGCATGCCGCCCACCGGCGGCTTCGGCACGGGCATCGACCGGCTGACCATGTTGTTCGCGGACCGGCAGAGCATCCGGGAAGTGATCCTCTTCCCGCACCTGAAAACGATCGAAGATTGAAGATAACAGATTGAAGATCGAGGGTTCGATGACGCACCCGTTGTACGTCGCGCTGGTGTGGCACATGCACCAGCCGTACTACAAGGACCTGCGGACCGGCGGCATGCCCATGCCGTGGGTGCGCCTCCACGCTGCCAAGGACTACCTCCACATGGCGGAGGTCCTCGCCCAGCACCCCGGGGTCCACGTCACGATCAACATGGTCCCTTCGCTCGTGGAGCAGATGGTGGCGTGGGCCGAAGGCCGGGAGGCCGATGACCTCGTCGCCATCGCCGAGCGGGAGCGCTGGAGCGACGCGGACCGCCGCTTCATCCTCCAGATGTGCTTCAGCGTCAACTGGGACAACATCATCCGGCGCTATCCCCGCTATGCGGAACTGCTCGACCGCCGGCCCGCCGCGCTGGCCGACCCCGCCGCCTTCTCCGACGCCGACTACCGTGACCTCGTTGCCTGGTTCAACCTCGCCTGGATCGATCCGGGCTGGCTCCGCCGCGACCCCGCGCTGCATGCGCTGATCGAAAAGGGGCGCGATTTCACCGTGGCGGACGTGCGGCTCATCCATGCGAAGCAGCGGGAGATCGCGGGCCGCGTGCTGCCCCTGTACCGGGAGCTTGCGGCCAGCGGACAGCTGGAGATCTGCACGTCGCCCTATTTTCACCCGGTGCTGCCCCTGCTCGTCGACACAGACATCGCGCGTGCGCCCAGCCCCGGACTGCCCCTGCCCGTGCCCGCCTACCGGGCGGTCGAGGATGCGGCGGCGCAGCTCGCGGCGGCCGTCAAGGCGCACACCGTGGCGTTCGGCGCGCCGCCCGCCGGGCTCTGGCCGTCCGAGGGCGGCGTCTCGCCCGCGATCCTGCCCCTCGTCCGGGAGGCCGGCTTCAAGTGGCTGGCCACGGACGAGATCATCCTCGGCCGCAGCCTGGGCCGGGGCATCGAGCGCGACGCACAGAACCTGGTCACGGATCCACGGGCGCTCTACCGCGCCTATCGCGTCATGGCGGGCACCGAGCTGGGCCCGTCGATCATCTTCCGGGATCACGAGCTGTCCGACCGCATCGGCTTCCTGTACCAGAGGCTGCCGGGCCACCAGTCCGCGGACGACATGATCTACCGCCTCCTGGAGATCCGGCGGCGGATCAACGATCCCGAATCGCCCTACCTGGTCAGCATCATCCTCGACGGCGAGAACTGCTGGGAGCACTACGAGCAGAACGGCGACGTCTTCCTCCACGCGCTCTACAGCTCGTTCGAGCGCCGGGGCGAGCTGGCTGCGGTCACCGTGACCGAGTTCCTGGCGGGCAGGCGGCCGGCCGCGACCCTCGCGCGGCTCGCCACCGGCTCATGGATCAGCGGCGACTTCACGACCTGGATCGGCGACCCCGAGCACAAC
>CAZMIS010000300.1:0-5673 GCA_964566325.1 uncultured Anaerolineales bacterium | reverse complement strand
CTCGGCGACAGGCCGGACTTGACACACTGATGAAGTTGTTAACTTATGAGCAATGACACACAGATGCGCCCCTACCCACCTTCCACGCGGAGGCGGTAGCCGACGCCGGGCTCGGTGAGGATGAGGGCCGGCCGGCTCGCGCCTGGCTCGAGCTTGTGGCGCAGGTTGCTCATGTTGACCCGCAGCAGGTGCATCTCGCCCTCGTATCCCTCGCCCCACACCTGGCGCAGCAGCTGCCGGTGTGTCAGCACCTTGCCCGCCTGGGCGACGAGCGCGCGCAACAGATCGTACTCCGTGGGCGTAAGCTGCACCTCGTGGCCGCCCACGGTCACGCGGCGCTGACCCAGGTCCACCGTCAGGCTGCCGGCGATGAAGACAGGCTCAGCCGCGGGTGACGCCGCGCGGCGCAGTGAGGCGCGCATGCGCGCCAGCAGTTCCCCCATGCCAAATGGCTTGGTCACATAATCGTCCGCACCCGCATCGAATGCCGCGATCTTCGCAGCCTCCTGCCCCTGAACAGTCACGATGATGATGGGCGCGGACATCCGCTCGCGCAGGCGCCGCGTCATCTCGATCCCATCGATGTCGGGCAGGCCCAGGTCGAGGATCACGAGGTCGGGCCGGCGGCCGGTCGCTGCAGCCAGCCCATCGCGGCCGTCGATCGCCTCGAAAACAGTGTAGCCGTGCGCAGTCAGAGACGCGTGCAGAAAACGCCGGATGGCCGGCTCATCATCCACCACCAGTACGCGCGGCCCACCTTCGGTCATGGTCGTTCGCTCCCTTGCGTCGTCGACGCCGGCGATTCGTACGGCAGCGCGATCGTGACGACCGTGCCGCCGCCCGGCCGGTTCTCGGCCCAGATCCGGCCACGCTGCGCCTCGACGATGCCTTTGCAGATTGCCAGCCCCAGGCCCGTGCCGCCGGCGCCCGCGGACCTGTGCACCCGGTAGAACTTGTCGAAGATGCGCTCCAGGTCCTCCGGCGGCACGCCGCTGCCACGGTCCAGCACCGCCATCTCCATATCATCCCCCACGCGCCGCGCGGTCACCGCGATCGGCGACCCCGGCGGTGAGTACTTGACCGCATTGTCGACCAGGTTGACCAGCACCTGCACCATCAACACAAAATCCATCGGCGCCAGCAACTCCTCGGCATCGATCGCCACCTCACGTCCGACCAACCGGCCGGCCAACCGGTCGAGCGCGGCGTTGATGACCTCCTGCACGTCGCATGGCTCCTGGATGGTCCTGAGCGCGCCCGCCTCGATGCGCGTCATATCCAGCAGGTTGCCCACCAGCACGTTCAGCCGCTCGGCCTCCTCGCGCGCCATCGTGATCAGGCTGCGCTGCACAGGGTTATCGCCGCACGCGCCGTCTTCCTCCAGGCTGGACAGTGTGCCGGTGATCGAGACCAGGGGTGTTCGCAGGTCGTGGGAGACCGAGTTCAGCAGTGCGGCCTGCAACTCCTCCGCGGCGCGGGCCAGTTGCGCCCGCCGCGCCTGCTCGGCGAGCTCGGCGCGCTCGACCGCCAGGGCCGACTGGCTCGCGAACACCTCCAGCAGGCGGCGCTGCTCCTGCGACAGGTACACGCCCGGATCGACCGGCTTGACCCCCAGGACGCCGAGGACGCCCCGCGCGGTCTTGAGCGGCATGAAGCGCACTGCTGCATCAGCCATCGTCGCGGTGCCGCGGCCCGCGGGCTGGCCGGACTGAAAGGCCATGGCCGCCACCGCGGATTCATCCTCCGGCAGTGCCAGGCCCGGGCTGGCGGCGCGTAGCTGCAGCGTGTCGCCATCCGGGAGCAGAATCGCTGCCTCTCGGCCGAAGGTCCCCCCGACATGGCGCACGATGATCCGCAGGATCTCATCCGACTCGCTGGCAGAGGCCAGATCGCGGCTCAACTCGTACAGTGCGGTGGCCTGGACCTCTCGGCGTCGTGCAGCATCCGCCTGTTCGCGCGAGCGGGCCGCCAGCGTGCTGATCACGAGGCCGACGATCAGGAGGCCGGCGAAGGTGAGCAGATACTCGGCGTTGGCGACGGTGAGGCTCAGCCTCGGCTGGATGAAGAAGAAGTCGAACGCCAGGACGCCGGCGACCGCGCTGAGTGCCGCCGGGCCGCGACCCAGGTAGATCGCGGCGATCACGACCGCGGCCAGGTAGAGCATCACCAGGTTCACGGGCGAAACGAAGCGGTGGATCGGCGCGCTCAACAGCGTCGTCGCACCGACCAGGAGCGCGCTCCAGAGGTAGCGCTGCCAGCGCCGCGGCGGCCGCAGGATCTGTGACAAGGACCCCCTCCTTCATCCGACGTATGTCCCTGCATTGTATCTCATTTTCGAGGGGGTTCAACTGCTGCCCCGCCAGGATCAAGAAAAGGTCAAAGTTTGCGAAAATCCCTTGACGCTGGCCGCGGCGCGGGAGTAAGATCGTTGTAGTCGATGAAGATCCGGGGTATGGGCGTCTGCCTGTGCCCCGGTTTTTTGTGATGCAGCACTACATCGAGGAAGTGGAGAACATGGCAGTTTTCGAACAAGAGCCCCAGTCGTCCCTCATCTATCGGGAGGCGGGACAGATTCCTGGACGCTCATGGCGCACCTGGCTGCTCGGCCGGCCCCTTGAGACCGCCGACGCGCCCAACGAAACCATCGGCAAGTTCATCGGCCTGGCCATCTTTGCATCCGACGCGCTGTCGTCCACCGCGTACGCCACCCAGGAAATCCTGTTCATCCTGGCCAGCGCGGGGACGCTCGCGTTCGGCTATGCGTTCCCGATCTCCATCGTGATCGTCGGGCTGCTGGCCATCGTGACCCTGTCCTATCGGCAGATCATTCAGTCGTACGAGAACGGCGGCGGCGCCTACATCGTCGCGCGCGACAACCTCGGCGAGCTTCCGGCGCAGATCGCCGGGGCCTCGCTGCTCACCGATTACATCCTGACCGTCGCGGTCTCCATCTCGTCGGCCATTGCGCAGATCGTTTCCGCGTTCCCCGGCATGTATGCGTACCGCATCGAGCTGGCCGTCGCCATCGTGCTGTTCATGATGCTGGTGAACCTGCGCGGCGTCCGCGAGTCCGGCGCGGCGTTCGCGTTGCCGAGCTACTTCTTCCTCCTGACGATGTTCGTGACCGTTGGCGTCGGGCTGGTGCGCTACCTGGCGGGCTCGCTGGGCCAGGTGGTCGATCCGCCGCCCCTCGAGGCGATTCATGCGGGCCAGGCAGTGTCGCTGTTCCTGATCCTGCACGCCTTCTCCAGCGGAACCACGGCGCTCACCGGCGTCGAGGCCATCTCGAACGGTGTGGGGGCCTTCCGTGAGCCGCGCAGCCGCAACGCCTCGATCACCCTGGTCTGGATGTCGGCGATCCTGGGGACGTTGTTCCTCGCCATCACCTTCCTGTCAGGTGCGATCGGTGCGATCCCGTCGGAGACGGAGACGGTCATTTCCCAGCTGGCGCGCACGGCCTTCGGCGGCCGCAACGTGCTCTATCTGACCGTGATCGGGGCCACCATGGTCATCCTGGCCATGGCCGCGAACACCTCGTACAACGGATTCCCGCGGCTCAGCGCGCTGTTGGCCATCGATGGCTTCCTGCCGCGCCAGCTCGCGTTCCGCGGCAGCCGGCTGGTGTACTCCTACGGCATCGCGGCCCTGGCAATCGTCGCGTCGCTGCTGATCGTCATCTTCAAGGCCAGCGTGACCGGGTTGATCCCCCTCTATGCGATCGGCGTATTCCTGTCGTTCACGCTGTCGCAGGCGGGGATGGCGCGGCGCTGGCGCAAGGTGGGCCGGCTGGCGCCGGGCGAACGCGTCACAGAACGGGGCTCGACCCTGCAGCACGAGCCGGGATGGCAGCTCAAGATGCTCATCAACGGCTTCGGCGCGATCTGCACCGCAGGCGTGGCCCTGGTGTTCGCAGTGACCAAGTTCCGCGACGGCGCCTGGGTGGTGCTGATCCTGATCCCGCTCATGGTGGTCGTTCTGTCGGCCATTCACCGCCACTACCGCACGCTGGCGGAAAGCCTGTCGCTGGAACACTATGCGGAGCCAGGCCGCGCGTCACGCCACCGCGTGATCGTGCCCCTCAGCGGCGTGCACCAGGGCAGCATGGCGGCGCTGCGCTACGCGCAGGCCCTCTCCACCGACGTGACCGCCGTGTACGTGTGCATCGACCCGGCCGAGGCGGAGCGCGTGCGGCAGAAGTGGCGGATGTGGGGCCAGGGCGTACGCCTGGTGATCCTTAACTCTCCGTACCGGCTGCTCATCGAGCCGCTTCTCAGGTACATCGAAGACCTGGCGAAGATCCGCCAACCCAACGAGATCATCACCGTCGTCGTGCCCCAGTTCGTGCCCCGGCACCGCTGGCACAACCTCCTGCACGCGCACACGGCCACCTGGCTGCGCCTGGCGTTGCTCTCCAGGCCGGGCATCGTCGTGACCGACGTCCCGTACCAGGTGGCGTGACACACGGTAGCGGCGCGTCGTGGTATGGTAGGGGCGAGTGCGCCAGACCCGTGACACCCACGGCGGCGCGCCGCTGGGCCACGGCGCACACCACCTCGGCGCACTCGCCCACGCTTGGCGCACTCGCCCACTTGGCGCACTCGCCCACGCTCGCCCACGCCATGCGCTTCATGCTCTACGCGCCAGGGCGATGGTTTGCCGCAGGGTTGGCCGGCAGGCGGAGACCCGCGCCGCGCGCCCATTCACGGGTGGCAAACCATCGCCCCTACATCTGCGGCGCGTCGTGGTGTAGGACCGAGTGCGCCAGACCCGTGACACCCACGGCGGCGCGCCGCTGGGCCACGGCGCACACCACCTCGGCGCACTCGCCCACTTGGCGCACTCGCCCACGCTCGCCCACGCCATGCACGCCGGCGCCAAGGCAATGGCGCAAGCGATCAGCGGTGCGAGTAGTGCTCGTCGAGCGCCCAGTTCTCTGGGTTGTCACGGATGTACTGCCGAATTGCCGCAAGTTCCCTGTCTGAACGCACCACATGCTCATAGTAGTTGCGCTGCCAGATACCTCGATCCTCCCGGCCAAGAATCGGATTGATGCGGCGAGTTGAAAGTGACTTGTACGCTCCGACGACGGCTCCAAGCGAGCCAGAACGCGCGCCTGACGGCCGTTCACGCGGAAGGTGCACGGCCACATCTGCCTGCTCTTGATGATGAAAGTGCAATATGCCATGCAGGTGATTGGGCATCAAGACCCATTCGTCTAGCGAGACGTACGGGAACCGATCGGACAAGTCCTGCCAGAGTGTTTCCGCAACCTGACGGACCTTTGGGTCATCGAACAGACATTCCCGCTGTTGGGATACCAGTGTGACGAAGTAGAAGCCGTCCTGCCGGTAGTCGTAGTTAGGCAGGCGTATTGAGCGACGATGAGAAGTGATAATGAAGTCGGTCATGACCGTATCATAGGTGGTTCACCAGCAAACCGTCAACCAGCGACCGTGAACGGTGCGTATCTCAAACGAAGGCTCGCATGGCATGTGGTATTGGTAGCGGTAGGGACGAGTGCGCCAGATCCGTGACACCCACGAGGGCGCGCCTCTCGGCCACGGCGCACACCACCTCGGCGCACTCGCCCACCTCATGCACGCCGACGCGCTGGCGAAGGCGATGGTTTGCCGCGGAGTTGGCCGGCGGGCGGAGACCCGCGCCGCGCACCCG
>CAZMIS010000299.1:0-5687 GCA_964566325.1 uncultured Anaerolineales bacterium | reverse complement strand
GCCGCCAGGATGACCTCGGTGTCGCTATCGCTTCGGAACGCGTAGCCCTTGGCCTCGAGTTGGGCGCGCAACTCGAGGAAGTTATAGATCTCGCCGTTATAGGTGATCCAGTAGCGGCCATCGCCGTAGCTCATGGGTTGGCGGCCCGCTGGGCTCAGATCAAGGATGGCCAAGCGCCTGTGGCCGAGCGCGAGATCCCCTTCGCACCAAATGCCTTGGCCGTCCGGTCCCCGGTGGACCAGCGTCTGGGCCATGGCCGCAATTTCGGCCGGCAGAACCGGACGTCTGTCTCGATTCCAGACACCACAAATGCCGCACATATCTGCCTTCTAGCATCCTGTCAGGAACTGGACATCACCACATCGACGATGCGGTACGCTGCTCTCCCATCCCATAGCTCTGGAACGCGTCCTTTCTTCCCTGCGCCGCGGAGGATATTTCCCGCCTCTCCTAACAGAAGGCCGGCATCGCTTCCGATAATCGTATTCGTGCCCTCCGTGACCGTGATCGGCCTCTCGGTCTCAGGTCGAAGCGTGAGACACGGTATTCCGAGGGCGGTCGTTTCCTCCTGAATGCCTCCGGAATCAGTCATCACGAAAGCGGACCTGGCCATCAGACCGAGGAAGGGTAGGTAGCCCAGCGATGGGCAGACAGTGAAGCCTGGAACTCTCACCAGACGACCCAATCCGAATTCCTCGATCCTCGCCTGGGTTCTGGGGTGAACTGGGAACAGCACAGGCAAGACCCTGGCAACCTGGCCTATGGCTGTCAGTAGTCCTGTTAACGATTCACGAAAGTCGACGTTGTCTGGCCGGTGTAGCGTCAGCAGAGCGTATTGTCCGGCGAGTAGGCCGTGCTCGCTCAGAACATCCAACCGTAAGGCCCGCTCACGATGCTCGATGAGTGAGTCCACCATCACATTGCCCACAAAGTGCACTCTCTTTGGGTCAATTCCCTCGCGCTCCAAATTCGCGTTGGCATCCCGTTCCGTGGTGAACAGATAGTGGCTGATGGCGTCTGTGACGATCCGGTTGATCTCTTCCGGCATGCGGCGGTTGTTGCTGCGCAACCCGGATTCGATGTGAGCCACGGGGATTAGCAGCTTCGAAGCCACGAGCGCAGCCGCAAGTGTTGAGTTCACATCTCCAACAACTACGACCAGGTCGGGTTTACGCTGGCTGATCGTCTCTTCGAGGCCCATCATCGCGCGTGCCGTCTGCACAGCATGGCTGGCCGAACCTACACCGAGGTAGACGTCCGGTTGAGGCAGGCTAAGCTCCTCGAAGAATACTTGTGACATCTGGTAGTCGTAGTGCTGACCGGTGTGCACCAGAGTCTGCCTCAGGTTCACGTCCGTCATTCGCCGCATAATCGGAGCAATCTTCACCAGGTTCGGTCGAGCGCCTACCACATGAAGGATGTGATCAATGGTCATCGGATCCTCGCTTTGTCCTGGGCCTCTGCTCCGCTAGTAGCTCATCGTAATAGCATGCAACGCGTGCCATCTGCGTCTCGTAGTCCCCTTCTCGCCGCACGAAAGCCAACGCGTTCTCAACGACCCGTCGGCGCAGCGCAGGTTCCGTCAAGAGCCGCACAGCCGCCGCCCCCGTTGCCTGGGCATCGCCGATGGGCGCAAGCAGTCCTGTTTCGCCGTCGTTCACGATCTCGTGAAGCTGCGGCAGGTCACCCACGACCGTCGGCACACCGCACGCCATGGCCTCAAAGACCGATGATGGCCGGCTGTCATAGGTGGGGAGGGACAAGACCACGTCGGACGCTGCGAAAAAGTGTGGCATCCGATCATAGGGTTGCCGCCCCGTGAATATCACCGCATCTTCTAGCTTAAGCCGCGCGATCAGGCTCTGGAGACGGCCAGAATAGTCTGCGTCGAGCGCACCATCGCCAAGCTGGACCAGGACCGCCGACGGGAATTCCTTGCGCACGTGCGCAAGAGCCTCGATCGCGGTCTCGATTCGGTACAGGGGCAGAATGGAGCGCGGGCTCAGCAGCACGGGAGTGCCGGTGAGGTCGACCTGCGCTCGGGCCGATTGGCGGTCCAGACCCGGATGGAAGCGAGACAGGTCGACGATCTGGCCCACGCGTCGGATTCGCTTTTCCGGGGTTCCAAGGCTGACCGCGGCGTCGGCCAGCGCGGCCGAATTGCACAGGACCAGATCCGCGCGACGCATCGTTGCGGCCAGCAGCCGGCGAGTCAAGGGGGTGTAGGCGGGCGGGTATTCGAGAAGGTCGCTGCCCCAAGGAGTCACCACCAGCGGACCGCGCCGCGCCAGCGCCGCCGGAATCTCCCCAGCGTTGATCATCAGGATGTCGAAGATGTCGGGTCGGATGCGGTCAAGCAGAACTTGGTATTGGCGCCTTTGTGCCCAGAACCACAGCCGGCCGTGCCATAATGCCCCGCGCACGGGCGCGACAAAGGGCTCGCGCAATTCGTCAGGCAGGTGATGGTAGATCACGCGGCTTAGCGCTGGATCAGTGGGTGCGGACCAACCCATGAGGTGTACTTCATAGCGACTATCGCGCGCGAAATAGCTGACCCACTTGACAGTGTGTGTGCTGATTGGGTCGGCAAGGTAGCAGAGACGCATCGGATGATTCGTCATTTCGGCCAACAAACCGACTTAAGGCAACAGATGACTGAACGGAGCTATCGTTTGCAGCATTCTCTTGATCAGCCCCCAGCGACACTGTCTGCGAGGATCAGCGATTAGTGCCTGAACCATATATCGGCGAGCAGTAGTCCGGTCGCCTGACACATACGTCTGATATCCGAACTCCGCAAGTAGGTCGGCTTGGAGACGGTTGCCAAAGTGCGCAGGCAGGGTGAGTGTTGTCGGTAGGTGATGCATGAATCCCCTCACGAAAGCGCCGGTGGCGGAAACCGCGGATGACCCTTGCAGTTGACTCACACCGACGAAGTAGTCCTTCGCCCGTCTGTACAGTGCTTCAGGGTCAGACCAGTTGGTCGGATCCATGCGTAAGGCCATCGACAGCCACTCCTTGGCTCGGTCGTGTTCGCCCCATGCATAGGCGGCCAAGGCCGCATCGGCGTATTGGCGTGCCATGGACGTCGGCCGTAGTGTTCGCAGGCGGGTGTCAGATTCCGGCAGTCTGTCAAACGCCTTCGTTAGCAGGTACAGATGATCACTGAGCCGCTGTTCGACATGCTCGCGCCGCGGCAGATGGGACTGCGTATCACGATGCCGACGAATTAGGGCCAGCGGTTCATGGACGAAGGCGAAGTCTCCCAGGATGCGTAACTGCAGCCACAGATCCCAATCCTCACCGAAGCGAATCGCAGGGTCAAAACCTTTGACCGTATCCAGAGCTGCACGGCGAACCACTGCACTGCTTCCACCCCCGAAGGTGTTGGCGAGCATTAGTGACTCTAGCCGGTAGTCGTCGGGCCGCACATCTCGCGATACCGGTGGTGCATCGATCAGGCGGCCTTCGCCGTCCATCAAGAGTGCCTCGCATCCGACCGCGATAGAGTGCGGATCGCCCTGCAGCACCGGCAGCTGCCTCTCGAGTTTTTGCGGAAGCCAGAGATCGTCGGAATCGAGGAATGCGACATACTCGCCCCTCGCCATTGCGATGCCCTTGTTTCGGGCAATAGACTCACCCTGGTTCTCCTGCCACATGTAGGTGATACTGCCCTCCAGGTCGGCTAACCCCTCCTTCGTCGCGTCCATCGATCCATCATCGACGACAATGACCTCGATCGGCCGATAGGTCTGCTTCAGGGCGCTCTCGATGGCGGTGCGGACGAGGGTACGACGATTGTACGTCGGGATGACCACGCTCACGAGATTCCTGGTGAATCTGCTGTCGCTGATCATGGGGTTATGGTCGCCGGATGTGTTGATCATTTGTGCGAGTACTCCCTGGTAGTGCGAATAACCTCAACCAGAGGGTCGCTTGAATGAACGGCCAGGCACGTGACAGGTCGTTCCATCTTGCGGTGCCGTCTTTGAGCTTTTCGTCCAGTGATTCGCGAATTGCGGCGCCATCCCAGACTCCGGAACCTGTGAAGTCGGATGAAGCGAGCGTATCAGCTAGCCACGGACGCAACGGGCCGTTGAACCAATCCGCAAGCGGAGGGGTGAAGCCGAGCTTGTCGCGGCGCAGCCGGACGCGCTCGGGCAGCAAACCGCGCATCGCCTCGCGCAGCACCAATTTGGTGTAGCCGCGTCCGACCTTGCTCGAAGGCGGCAGCGAAAAGGCGAATGTCACCAACCTCCAGTCCAGAAACGGCATGCGCACCTCCACTCCGTGAGCCATCGACATGCGGTCATAGTTGCTCAAGATAGCAGGCAGCATGGTCTGGTGAAACTCGCGGTACAGCGCAAAGCCCAGGCGACCCTGGCCCGGCCAGATGTGGGGCGGCTCAGTGGCGCGCGCCAACTGCTGCGCCTCGGGACGCAGCCACGATCGGGGTGATGCCAGAGCCTGCGCAGGAGATCTGCTTAAGCCGGACCGTTTCTTCCAGCGCCCTGCCAGTTCCAGCCAACCGCTGGTTTCGCGAGCGAGCTGAGAAATGGAGCGACCGGGCTGCATGGAACCCTTGGACGTGCGAAATAGGGCCCGATACGCGCCAAGCATCTCCAGATACGTCGCGGGCGATCGCGTGAGACGCCCGGCATCGTAGAGCGCATGCTCGACATGGCTTGCATATCCGCCCAGCAGTTCGTCGCCCCCGTGGCCATCTAGCGTTACGACCACGCCGGAGCAGCGCTGGCTCTGGTACAGCGTCCACAACTGCAGGAGGGGTCCTGCTTCGAGCGACTCGTTGTGGTAGACGACATCGTCGATACGGCTGGTGAAGTCCTGCGCCGTGGGCGTAAGGTAGATCGGCGTGACCCCGGTCTGTTGCACCACCAGGTCGGCGTACTCCCGCTCGTCGACGGGGGTTTCCGGGAAGGTCGCCACGAACGCGCGCTGCCAGTCAGCGGCCCGCCGCGCTTCACCTGCCCGGCCGCGGCACGCAAGGTTGGCCAGCATGCAAACAACCGAACTGGAATCGAGGCCTCCACTCAGCGATGTTCCGATCGGTACGTCGCTGCGCATCCGGACCCGACAGGCGTCCTCGAAGAGCGCCCTGAACTGCTCGGCCTGCGTTTCAAGGTGCGACGGTGTCTCTGTGAGGTGGTTCAGCGTGTTCCACCACCGGCAGATGCGCACGTCGTCGCGGCGAGCAAGCAGGTAGTGGCCGGGCAACAGCCGGCGAATACCGTGCAGCAGGCATTCCGGGACTCCCTCCTGCATGTAGGGGTCCTGCAGTGCACTGACAAAGGTGCTCCAGTCCACGCGGCGAACGAAGCCGGGGAGACAGAGCAGGGCTTTCCACTCCGAAGCGAATGCCAGACGGTCGCGCTCCAGGATGTAGAAGAGCGGCTTGATCCCGAAACGGTCGCGCGCCAGGAATAGCGACTGCTCTTGGGCGTCCCAGATGGCAAGACCCCACATGCCGTTGAAGCGTTTGAGGCAATCGGGGCCCCAGTGGGCATAGGCAGCCAAGATCACCTCTGTGTCGCTGCTGCTGCGGAAGCTGTGCCCGTGCTGCTCCAGTTCCTGCTGCAACTCCAGGAAGTTATAGACCTCGCCGTTGTAGGTAATCCAGTATCGGCCGCCGGCATACGCCATCGGCTGGTGGCCGGCATCGCTCAAGT